>JBPCNJ010000159.1:0-6404 GCA_051001375.1 Gemmatimonadaceae bacterium | reverse complement strand
CGCGCATACCGCGCCGCAGCAGCAGCGGACGCGCGGTAGGCTGCCGGGCCGTTGCCGGCAACCTGTAGGGGCGACCCACAACCGCCCCTACGCCCCCCTTTATACCCGGTACAATTACGCGGCGCCGATCTCCGCCGCAGCGCGCTCGAGTATTTCTGTAATGTGCTTGAGCTGGTCCGGTGTGCGCTTCCGGTCATTGACGTAGACCGCGCGCCCCAGATCCTTCATCGCACGGTGCACCTGCATCATCGGCTCACCGAAGATATTCTGCGCGAATTCGCTGATACGCGAAAAGATGTCGTCCACCGCCGAACGATTTTCTTCCAGGTATTTGCGCCCCTCGTCGGTGATCTCGTACACCTTCTTGCCGCCCTCCTGGGGCGTCACCCGTGCGTAGCCCATATCCTCCAACATCGTGAGGGTCGGGTACACGGTCCCCGGGCTCGGCGAATACGTCCCGCCAAACCGCTCCTCGATTGCCTTGATGATCTCATACCCATGCCTCGGCTT
This sequence comes from Gemmatimonadaceae bacterium, assembly GCA_051001375.1. Lineage (GTDB taxonomy): Bacteria > Gemmatimonadota > Gemmatimonadetes > Gemmatimonadales > Gemmatimonadaceae > Fen-1247. Next base: position 5,894 of record JBPCNJ010000159.1, on the reverse strand, counting down.
CTCCACCAGAAGCTGCAGGATCACGTATTTGAGATCACCCTGATCGAAAACTCGCCCACTCCGCGCGCCGCCATGGCCGCGCCATGGGCCGCCGTTAAAGAACGGGCTCGGATCGAAGCCGCCCCAGTTGCCGCCCTTCCACATACCGCGCCGCATGCCGCCCAGCCAGCAATCAAATCCAGACATTCTGACTCTCCTCGCGAATTGAAACACATCCTGTGATATATCGCGTGATATATCGAACTGCGATCTACGACAAAAGATATATCGTGATATGTTTTCGTCAATGGCCTGCCTCGCGTTGACCGGCGCACGAGAGCCCACGGTTACATTTCCGGCATGAGTGATCAGAGACAGCCCGGGCGCCAGCTTCCGGTGATGGATCAGAAGCCGGCACCGACCGCCAAAGCCGTCCCGGCGCCGACCCCGGTCGCGTATCCCGATCTGGGACAGATCATCGCCGTGTCCAGCGGTAAGGGCGGGGTGGGGAAGTCCACGGTCGCCGTGAACCTGGCCGTTGCACTCGCGGCGGCGGGAGCCAAGGTCGGCATCATGGACGCCGATATATATGGTCCGAACGTCCCGCGCATGCTGGGGCTGGATGGCGCGCCGCGTGTCGACTCGCAGGACCGAATCATTCCGCACGAGGCTTATGGCGTTCGCGTCGTGTCGCTCGGATTCCTGGTCCCCGCGGACCAGCCGGCAATCTGGCGTGGGCCCATCATCATGAAAGTGATCACGCAGTTCCTGCGCGACGTCGCTTGGGGACATCTGGACTACTTCATCGTCGACATGCCGCCCGGGACGGGCGATGCGCAGCTATCCCTGGTGCAGGCAACGCACGTGCATGGCGCGGTGATCGTCACGACACCGCAGGACGTCGCGACGGGCGACGCGCTTCGGGGCGCCAAGATGTTCGAGCGCGTCGGCGTGCCAGTACTCGGCGTCGTCGAGAACATGTCCTACTTCGAATGCCCGCACTGCGGCAAGCCGACGGCGCTCTTCGGCTCGGGCGGTGGTCGCAGGCTTGCCGATCTACTCGGCATCCCCCTGCTTGCCGAAATCCCGCTGTACCCCCAGGTACGCGAAGGCGGCGACGCTGGGAAGCCTATTGTCTCTGTCGAGCCAGACTCGCCGGCCGCGCGCGCCCTAACGCAGCTCGCTGGACGTGTTCGGGAGTCCCTGGTGAGTGGGGACTCGGTTCGGAACGGTTGATTGACGGGAAGGGATGGCGGAACTGCCGGTCCCTGCCCGTAGTTCCGAGTTAAGCTCGCCGCCCGCGAGGATGGCGAACATGGACCAGTACATCCACGAGAGCAGTACAATCACCGCGCCGATCGCTCCATAGGTGCGGTTGTAAGCGCCAAAATGAACCACATACACGCGGAACGCGATGCTGAAGACGATCCATAGAAGTGTCGCCAGCACCGCTCCGACGAGCGCCTGCTTCTTGTCCTGCGCGTGCAAGTCTGGGAGGATGATGTAAATCCCCCAAATCGCGCCAATCAGCAGCGCGAGCGCCAGTACGTACTGCAGAACTGCCCAAACGACGGTCCCGAAAGTCCCAAGCCCCAGCGCGCCAGCGACGGAATCCACGAGCGCTCCACCACCGAGAAACAGAGCCATCGCAATGCCAATGGTGAAAACCGCTCCAATGGTGGCGCCGATCGCAATTAGCTTCTGCTCCCACCAAGGTCGACTCTCCCTCGCATCGTACGCGACGTTCAGCGCGCTCATGAGAGAGCTGAACATTCCCGCGCCAGCGTACAGGGCGAGAATCGCTCCTACGGATACGAGTCCGGGAGCGTTCTTGGCAAAGATCACATCATGCAGCACTCCGCGAGTGAGCGTGAACGCGTCGGGCGGGAGCGATCCACCGAGCCAACCGGACAGCTGATCGAAGAGCCGCTGCTTGTTGCTGACGATGCTGATCAGTGGCGCCGCAAACAGAAATGTTGGGAACAGCCCGAAGAAGAAGCTGTACGCAGTCTCCGCACTCAGCACAAGGACATTGTCGTCCAGGATCTCGCGTACAGTCTTCTTCGCGAGTACTACGACATCGTATCCGCCGAGCTGGAGCTTCATCGATAGAAAGTATGGGGGACCGGCGTCGCCAGTGAAAAGACGTAGCCGCAACCGGCGCTCTCCCGAGGAAAACGTCTTGCTGCCAGTCTCGTGCTTGCTTGCACCTGCGATGCCGGTCAACTTTCGTTCCATGACGTCGCTTGATCCCGAACGCGCGACCGCGGACGCCGCCGCGGCCGGAGCGGACATTAAACGCAAATATGTCAAGCAGATGTTCTCGGACATTGCGCCGTCATACGATCGGGTCAATCGGATCATCAGCTTTCGGTTGGATCAGTGGTGGCGGCAGAAGGCCATCGCCGCACTTGGGATCGAGCGCGATCCCGACGGTCGGTACCTCGATCTATGTGCCGGCACCCTGGACATAGCGTCTCAGATTGCCCGGCGCCGTGGTTTTCGCGGCCGCGTGGTCGCGGCTGATTTCGCCGAGCCAATGCTAAGGGCGGGACTCAGCAAGGTGTCACGCACCGCGGTCGAGCCGGTCACCGCTGACGCGCTTGCGCTCCCCTTTGTTAGCGAGTTCGCATCGGGCGCGATCGTGGTTTTCGGCATCCGCAACGTCGTCGATCTGGACGGCGCGTTGCGCGAGGTGTATCGCGTGCTGGAGCGCGGCGCCCGCTTCGTGATACTCGAGTTTGGCGTGACGCAGAACCCGCTCGTCGGTTGGATGTACCGGCTTTACTTCAATCACCTGTGTCCACTCGTGGGCAACGCCGTTGCGCATCATCACAGCGCCTACAACTATCTACCCAAGTCAGTGCAACACTTCCCCAAGGAATCCGAGCTGGCGCGGCGCATGACGGAGGCTGGTTTCAAGCGCGTCCATTGGCGCTCCTTCACCTTTGGCGTTGTCGCTCTGCACGTAGGCGAGAAGCAGTAGCGAATGGCACTGGATAGTCTGGGCGACTTCATCGCCGAGCTTGAGCGCGCCGGGGAGCTGGTGCGCGTGCGCGAGCCGGTGAGGGCAAGGCTGGAGCTGTGTGAGATCTCCGACCGCGTGATGAAGCAGCCCGGCGGTGGCAAGGCGCTGCTGTTCGAGAACGTGATTCTGGACAACGGCAGTCGTTCGCGCTATCCCGTCGCGATCAATCTGTTCGGGTCCATGCGGCGGATGGCAATGTCGCTTGGCGTTTCCGATCTGGACGACATTGGTGCCCGCATCACGGCATTGATGGACCTCAAGGTTCCAGAGGGGCTGATGGGTAAGATGTCGATGCTTCCCAGACTCATGGAGGTCGCCAAGTTTCCGCCACGCGTCAGCAGGAGCGGAACGCCGGCGTGCCAGCAGATCGTGCTGCGCGGGGACGACATCGATCTGCGCCAGATTCCGATCATCACCTGCTGGCCCGAGGATGGCGGTCCATTCATCACGCTTCCGATGGTGATCTCGAAAGATCCGAAGCGCGGCATCCGCAATGTTGGCATGTATCGCGTGCAGTACGACTCACCCAACACCCTCAAGATGCACTGGCAGCGGCACAAGGTCGGCGCCGCGCACTGGCGCGAGATGGCGGAACGGGGTGAGAGGATGGACGTGTGCATCGCGGTCGGTGGCGATCCGGCCTCAATCTATTCCGCGTCAGCGCCGCTCCCGCCCACTGTTGACGAGTTCATCTTTGCGGGCTTTCTGCGCAAGTCGCCCGTGTCGCTCGCCAGGGCGGTGACGTGCGATCTCGAGGTTCCGGCTGAGGCCGACTTCGTGTTCGAAGGTTACATCGATCCGAGCGAGGATCTCGTGATCGAAGGCCCCTTTGGCGATCATACGGGGTTCTACAGCGAGGCTGACTATTATCCGCGCGTGCACGTTACAGCCGTAACGATGCGGCGCGATCCGGTGTACGCCACGACTATCGTTGGCGTTCCTCCAATGGAGGACTACTATCTCGGGCACGCGACTGAGCGCATCTTCCTCCCATTGCTCAAGCTGACCATTCCTGAGATCGTGGATTACCACATGCCCGCCGAAGGTGTGTTTCACAATCTGGTATTCGTCTCCATCGACAAGCAGTATCCGGGGCAGGCATACAAGGTGATGAACGCGATGTGGGGACAGGGATTGATGTCGTTGGCCAAGGTAATCGTGGTGCTGGACAGGGACGTGAATGTGCGTGACCCCTTCGAGGCGTGGTGGGTGACTCTGAACAACATCGATCCGGAGCGCGACACCCACTTCACCATGGGCCCGATGGACGTTCTCGATCACGCCAGCCGCGCGTTCACGTATGGTTCCAAGATGGGGCTGGACGCGACGCGCAAGTTTCCCGAGGAAGGCTTCACTCGCGACTGGCCCAAGAAGATAGAAATGGACGCGGTGACCAGGGCGTCGGTGGACGCGATATGGGGGAAATTGGGGCTGTGACCGCGCGCGAGGGGCAGACCTTTGGTGGCGTATCACGCGTTGTTAAATACGCCAACTTTGTGAAGCTGCCGCACACGTTGTTCGCGCTTCCATTTGCGCTCGTTGGCGTCGTTCTGGCGAGCTATCACGCGCCGGTCACGCTGCGCGAGGTGCTGTGGATAGTGCTCGCGTTCACGTCGGCGCGCTTTGCCGCGATGGGCTTCAACCGCATTGTGGACCGTGAGATCGATGCACGCAATCCGCGAACGAAGATGCGTGAGATCCCATCTGGTGCGATGGGAGTTCCGGAGGCAACCGCGGCCGTGATCGTCGCGTCCGGGATGTTCCTCGTTTCGGCGTACCAGTTGAACTGGTTGTGCCTGGTGCTGGCCCCGGTCGCTCTTGCGTGGGTTTTTTTCTACAGCTACACCAAGCGCTTCACCCGCTGGTCCCACGTTGTCCTGGGACTCGGTCTATCCATCGCACCAGTGGGTGGCTACCTCGCCATTACGGGACATTGGGCAAGACCGTGGTGGATGCTCTGTTTTCTGGCGGCCGCCGTCGCGACCTGGGTCGCGGGCTTCGACATTCTGTACGCGTTGCAGGACGTCGACTTCGATCGCGCCAACGCATTGCACTCGGTCCCGGTGCGGTCGGGTGAGCATCGTGCATTGACCATCGCCCGACTTATGCACATTGGGACAGTTGCGTCACTCACTGCCGTCGGATTCGCGGCAGGTGCGGGGCTGATCTATGCGTTCGGAGTTGTGATCGCGACCGCCTTGCTGTTGTACGAGCACACTCTGGTTCGCGCGGGTGACCTGTCCAAACTCGATGCTGCATTCTTTACCATGAACGGGGTCATCAGCATCGTCTACTTCGTCTTCGTCTTCGCCGAGCGGATAGCTTCGTGAGCGGCGAGGTGGGCGGGGCAGCGCGCGGACCGCTGGTCGTGGCAGTGACGGGCGCCTCAGGTGCGCCGTACGCGGTACGCCTGCTCCAGCAGCTTGCGGCGGCCGAACGCCCTGTGTCGCTGATCGTGTCCAACCACGGGATGCGACTGCTCGCGACCGAGTCCGACGTCGGATCCATCGCTGATCTGCGCGACGCGATTGGTGCAGCTGCGTGGGACACGTACGTGAAGGTGTACGACGATTCCGATCGCGGCGCAGCGCCCGCGTCAGGATCAGCGCCGAGCGCCGGCATGGTCATATGTCCCTGCTCAATTGGCACGCTTAGCGCCATCGCGATTGGCGCGTCGCGTTCGCTGGTGGAGCGCGCGGCGGACGTGACGCTGAAGGAGCGTCGCAAGCTGATTCTGGTTCCGCGCGAGACGCCGCTCTCGAGCATTCACCTGGAGAACATGTTGAAACTGAGTCGCGAGGGCGTGGTGATGATTCCGGCGTCGCCCGGTTTCTACCACCGACCCACGACAATTCAGGATCTGGTGGATTTCATCGTTGGGCGGATC
>JBPCNJ010000158.1:0-16841 GCA_051001375.1 Gemmatimonadaceae bacterium | reverse complement strand
CAACCCACCGCGCATCCGCTGCTGCAGCGGCGCGATATGCGCGGAGCGAATTGTTGGCTCCGCGCGCAGCCAATGTGCGCAGCAGATCCACGGCGTAGCGATAGCCGTCACCTTGCGCTTGCTCGCGCGGCGCGATTCGCTCTACCGACGCGAGCACCTCATCGGCCAGGACCTTCATATCCCGGTTCATGTCGCTCTCGCTCCAACCCAGCCGATACCGCTGAGCGCCGTGCAATTCCGCGATGGCGCGCTGTAGATCGCTGCCATCGCGTAGCAATGCGGCAGCTCGTTCCCGGAGAGCGCCCAGTTCGGTTAGCGTCGTCGCTAGCTCCATCAAGAATGTCGACACGTGATCGCGAAGGTGCGTGTCGGTGACGTCGTGACCTTGCGGGATGACACTCTCGGTGCGCAACGCTCTGACGTAACGGGTCGTCACCTCATCGGCCTCCCCGGCGAAAGCGCGGCCGATGGCCTTCATTTCTTCGGCCGCGCTATCCGACAGGATCGGGGCGCCGCCCCGGGTGCGGCTCGTTGCGGCGAGGAGCGGGTCGGTCGTCGCTGTCCCGGTCACGCCCGGCTCTGTTGATGCAGCCGCGTCGGACGGTCTCGGTGTCGGGAGCCAGAGGGTGAACGTGGAGCCTCGCCCAAGTTCGCTCTGGACTGTGACGTCTCCGTGCATCAGGCGCGCGAAGCTCCTGCTGATGGCGAGCCCCAAGCCGGTACCACCGCGCTGGCGCGTGTGCCCGCTTTCCTCCTGAACGAAGGCGTCGAACATCCTTTCGAGCGACTCCGGACCCATGCCAATGCCAGTGTCGAGAACACTGGCGAACGCCCATGGCCCATTCCCGTCCAGAGCGGTGCCGGGCGGGACCGCGTCCGCCACTCCGCAGGTGATAACAACGCGCCCGCCAGGATCGGTAAACTTGACACCGTTGGTCAGGAGATTGGTCAGAATCTGCCGAACGCGATTTGCGTCGCCGAAATAGAAATGCTCGCGCGAGGGGGCACAGCCATCGACGACCGCGATGTTGCGCTCGATCGCCTGCGGGCGTACGAGCGCCAGCGCAGCCTCGACTGCCTCATGAATCGACTCGGGCTCGATGGCCATCTGAAGCCGGCCCGCGTCTATCTTGGCCAGGCTGAGCACGTCGTTGACGAGCGCAAGCAGATGCACGCTGCTCGAGCGCATCCGCTCAAGATGCGCGTGCTGCGGCTCCGTTATCGGACCGAGAACGCCCATGTCCAGCAACTGCGAATATCCGAGCACGGCGTTGAGTGGTGTGCGCAGCTCGTGCGACATGTTTGCAAGGAACTCTGACTTGGCCCTGTTCGCCGTTACCGCCTCGATCCGCGCAGCCTCGGCGTGCCTCAGCAGCTCAGCCCGCTCGGTCTCGTAATCGGTAATGCGCAGCAGCGCCCGAACGTTAGCAACCAGGACACTCGGGTCGATCGGGTGAACGAGATACGTGTCTGCTGCAGCGATACCATCCGCGCGACCACCCTCGCCGGGTAGACGGGTCGACACGTGCAGCATCGGAATTCGCGCCGTACGCGGATCGCTCTTCAGTGCCCCATGCACGTCCGACGCGCTTCCGTCCGACAGCTCCACGCTCAGGACGATAACGCCCGGCATCTCACTCGCCAGCTCCAGCGCGGTCTGACCATCGCGCGCACTCACCACGGTCATTCCGGCATCGCGCAGCGCGCGCTCGACTGAGCCGCGCGTATCGTCATTCGAATCGACTACCAGAATGGTGCGCGCCGGACCGTCTGATCCGCTTACGCCAGCTTCACCGACGCCAGCTTCGCCTTGCCTCCCGTCGTCCGCGCCTATCGCCATGTGGCTAGCAGATGAAGGATTCGAGCCAAGGCATCGATTTCGAGCGGAGAGCACGCGGTCAAGCGCTACTACCCCGCTATTGCGCTCCGATGTACTGCCTCGCGGCCGCGATTACCTTGGCCTGAACGTCTCCAAGCGTGCCTTCCACCAATGCGCCAGACGCCCTGACGTGACCACCGCCACCAAACTGATGCGCGAATTCGTTCGCGTCCACGCCGCCGGTGGTGCGGAACGAGATCTTGACGCGGTTGTGGCCCAGATCGCGGAAGAAGATAGCCATGCGTGTGCCGGACACAGATCTCGCATGCTCAGCAATTCCGTCCAGATCCTCGGCCCGTACCCCGTGCTCGTCCAGAGAGCCGAACTTGACGGAAATCCAGGTGATCCCATATATGGGGTCCACTTCGAGCGTCGCCAGCGCGTCTCGCAACAGGTTGAGCCGCCCAACAGGCACTGACGCATAGATCCTTCGGTACATCTCCTCGGGTGTCACGCCCGCGGCCAGGAGCTGGCCGGCGATCGTATGGCACCGCGGCGACGTGTTGCTGAACCGAAATCCACCCGTATCCGTGAGCAGCGCTACGTACAGCGAGTTCGCGATCCCCGATGTGATCTCGAGCCCGAGAACCTGCGCGAGATCAAAGACCAGCTCGCCGGTAGCGCACGCGGCCGTGTCCGACAGCGCGATCGTCCCCGGCGGGTCATCGCTGGCCACATGGTGGTCGATGACGAGCTTGGGAACCGTGAGCGCCCGCACGACGTCAGCGAGCCGGCCCAGCCGCCGCAGATCGCTAATGTCCAGAACGATCACGACGTCAGCGGCGCGTACGACTTCTACTCCCCCTTCGTTCGCCTCCACGACGCACACATCGTCGCCCAGGAGGAATTCGAACATCGTGGGCCACGGGGTGGGATTGACGATCGTGACCGTCAATCCCATCTGCTGAAGCAATCGCGCGAGTGCGGTTTCGGAGCCGCACCCGTCGCCGTCCGCGTTGATGTGCGTGGACAAAACAGCCGAGTGTCCCGCGCGCAGTTCACGCGCGAGACGCTCGGTTTTTTCCCGGCGGTCAGCCGGGACAGCTAGTAGATCACGCACCTGCTGATTCGGCGCGGCCGATCTTGGAGTGTCGACGGCCGTATGCGAAGTAGATCACCAGGCCGAGGATGAGCCACACAACCAGCCGCTCCCACGTGGCACGCGGCAGTCCGGTCATGATGTATCCGCAGATCAGTATCCCCATAATGGGAACAAACGGCACGAATGGAGTACGGAACGGCCGCTCGAGATTCGGGCTCTTATGACGAAGCACGATGATGCCAGCGCAAACGATGACGAAGGCGAGCAGCGTCCCGATATTGACCAGCTCAGCCAAAGTCCCTACATCGAAGAGACCAGCCACAATCGCTGCAACGGAACCCGTGAGGATCGTGGTCACGTACGGCGTATGGAACTTCGGGTGAACCTTGCCGAAGACTGCCGGAAGCAGACCATCGCGCGCCATCGAGTAGAAGATGCGCGGCTGACCCATCAACATGACGAGCACCACGGAGGCGAGGCCCAGGATCGCGCCAATGTTGACGATCGGTTGCAGCCAGCGCAGTGCCGGACCCGCGGCCGCGACGGCGACGAACACAGGATGTGGAACGTTGAGCGTCTTGTAATTCGCGAGCCCGGTCAATACCAGCGCCATCAGGATGTAAAGCACGGTACAGATCGCCAGCGAGCTGAGAATACCGATTGGCATGTCCCGCTGTGGATTCTTTGCTTCCTGCGCGGCGGTCGAGACCGCGTCGAATCCGATGTATGCGAAGAAGACGACGCCTGCGCCACGCAACACGCCGCTGAGTCCGAAGTGGCCGAACTCGCCGGTGTTCGGTGGCAGGAACGGGTGCCAGTTCGCCCTGTTGACGTAAGCGAAGCCGAATCCGATAACCAACAGCACGATCGCGATCTTCAGGATGACTATGCCGTTGTTGAAAGTCGCCGATTCCTTGATGCCGACGACGAGCAACGCCGTCATTAGCAGGACCAGAATCAAGGCTGGCACGTTGAACGCGGCACCCGTGTGCACGAACCCGTTCTCCGTGTAGGCGAGCGGTGCACTCGTGAGGCCCACCGGCAGGTGCAGGCCGAGTTCATTCATGAACGCGGTGAAGTAGCCACTCCATCCCACCGCGACGGTCGCGGCACCGAACAGGTACTCCAGGATCAGATCCCAGCCGATAATCCACGCGATAAACTCGCCGAGCGTGGCATAGCCGTAAGTGTACGCGCTGCCGGCGATCGGGATCATCGCCGCGAATTCAGCGTAACACAGCCCCGCGAAGAGACAGCCGAGTCCGGCGAAGACGAAGGAGTAGACAATCCCCGGCCCCGCGTATTGCGCGGCTGCCGTCCCCGTCAGTACGAAGATACCGGCGCCGATGATCGCACCAATCCCGAGGGTTGTCAGGTTTAGGGCGCCGAGTGCGCGGCGGAGTGTATGTTCGCCATCGCCCACACCACTCGCTTCCGCCTGCAATTGCGCGACGTTCTTGGTCGACCAGAGTCCCATGTAATTTCTCGACAGGTTCCGAAGGCTCGCACGCGAACAGACGCGGCACCCCAGGGATCGTGTGTGACGCTAACCGGACCGCCCGGCTTCTTGATTCTCTTTCGACTGCACTACGGCACCGAGGTGTCCGGCGTTGCATGCCAGGCCGCGCGACAACCATACCGAACAAGCAGACCGAACAACTACACCGAGTAGTTCGGCGCCTCGCGCGTTATCACGACGTCATGCGGGTGCGACTCGCGCAATCCGGCCGCGGTGATGCGCACAAATTCGGTCTTCGTGCGGAGTTCGTCAATAGTCCCGCATCCGGCGTAGCCCATTCCTGCTCTCAGGCCACCCACCATCTGAAAGAGAACGTCAGTCGCGGGCCCCTTGTAGGGTACACGCCCCTCAATGCCTTCCGGAACTAGTTTCTTGGCCGACATTTCCCCTTCCTGGAAGTACCTGTCGGCGCTGCCGTCCTGCATTGCGGAGAGACTACCCATGCCGCGAATCATCTTGAAGCGACGACCTTCCAGAAGAATTGACTCGCCAGGGCTCTCCTCAGTTCCCGCCAGCATCGATCCCATCATCACGCATGAGGCTCCGGCTGCCAGTGCCTTCACGATGTCACCGGAATACTTGATTCCGCCGTCGGCGATCACCGGTACGTCACCCGCTCCATCCACCGCGTCGAGCACGGCGGTGAGTTGCGGCACTCCGATGCCCGTAACCACTCGCGTGGTGCAAATGGAGCCGGGCCCAACACCGACCTTGATTGCATCGACACCGCGCTCGGCCAGCGCAGCCGCACCCGCCCGCGTGGCGATGTTTCCCGCCACAAGCTGTACGTCGGGAAAGCGCTCGCGGATGTCAGACGTGGCGCGCAGCACCCCCTCGGAGTGGCCATGCGCTGTGTCGATGATGAGGACGTCCACGCCCGCATCCACCAACGCCGCCGCGCGACCGTCGTAGTTGGTGGCGCCAATCGCGGCCGCGACGCGGAGCCGGCCGTGTTGGTCCTTGTTGGCGTTGGGAAATTCGCGCCGCTTGTGAATGTCCTTTACCGTAATGAGGCCGCGCAGATTTCCGTCCGCGTCCACCACCGGGAGCTTCTCGATCCTGTGCTCGCCCAGAATGCGCTCGGCCTCCTCGAGTGTGGTGCCGACGGGCGCGGTAATAAGATTCTTTCGGGTCATGGCGTCCTGCAGCGGGCGATCCAGATTGTTCTCAAATTGGAGATCGCGGTTCGTGATGATTCCGACCAACAGCCCCGCGGTGTCCACCACCGGGACACCCGATATCTTGAAGCGGTTCATCAGCGCAACGGCCTCGCGCAGGGAAGCCGCTGGAGAGAGCGTGATGGGATTCATGATCATGCCACTCTCAGACCGCTTCACGCGATCCACCTCGGCCGCCTGTCTGTCGATGGACATGTTCTTATGGATCACGCCGATCCCGCCGGCGCGCGCCATGACGATGGCCATCTCCGACTCGGTGACCGTGTCCATGGCCGCGGCCACGAACGGAACTTCGAGTGTAATCCCACGCGTGAAACGCGATCGCGTGCTGACGTCGCGCGGATGCACGATCGAGTGCGCCGGCAGGAGCAGCACGTCATCGAAGGTGAGCGCAGGCTCCGGACGGATCCGGGCATAGCCACTTGGACGCTGATCCGGGCGCTGATCGGGCTGCTGGCCGGAGAGCGCTTGCGCCTCGGACGCCTGCATAGACGAAGGCCCACTGCCGGAGTTAGCCGGTGCAGCGGGCCTGAATGTCGGGGGAGATGATGTCGCCATAGACTAATGTATCACACTCGCCCGATCGTCCGCAAACGCCGGCGCACACTGCGCGGCAGGAAAAAGGCGGCGGCCGCAAGCACCCGCTGAAGGTTCAGATCTTCCAGCTCTTCCGGATCGCCCATCCAGTGGTCCATCAGCACCGTCGGGCCAGCGTTCTGCATCAGTCGCCTCAGCGCCATCACCACGACGAACACATCATCCACTTCGCCGATGAACGGGATGAAGTCTGGAATCAGATCCATCGGCAGCGCCACGTACGCAACGGCCCCGGCGACGAGCAACTTGTCCACGGTGGCAACTCGGGGATCTGAGAGCAGGCCATACATGAGTCGAACAAAATTGGGGAGCTCGCGAAGCGCGCCCATGACGGTGCGTTTCTGGCCCGTAGCCGGCTTGCGCGCGGCCGGAGCTCGGCGCGACCTAGGAGTGGTTGGCATGACGGCGTAATATGCGAGAGCTGTGCCGGGTCGGTCAGAGCTATCATCAATCTCCCGCGTGGAAGCGTGCGGACTCAACAAAATTGAAATGACACTCAACACGGATGCACCAGAAGGCCACACCGCAAAGTCGGTCGCCCGCTACCTCCCAGCGGTTGGACGGGTATTGATGGGTCTCATCTTCCTCGTCACGGGTCTCAACGGCTATCTAAACTTTCTGCCGCAACCAGCGACGCCGATGCCAGCGGGAGCCCTCGCGTTCCTCGGCGCATTGATGAAGAGCGGTTACATGCTTCCGCTGCTCGCCGGCACTCAGTCGATCGTGGGAGCGCTGCTCCTGTCCAACCGCTTCGTGCCATTGGCTCTCGCCCTGATCGCGCCGGTCGTTGTCAACATCGTAGCGTTCCACCTCTTTCTCTCGCCGTCCGGGCTCGGTGTTGCCGTCGTCGTCGCGGCGTTGGAGGTATACCTGGTCTGGGCGTACCGGAGGGCATACGGCCCGATGCTCGGAATGCGCACGGTACCGGCGTAACGGGTGCGGAAGGCGAGTGCTCTGGTTTGGTGGTAGCCATTCATAGGGCCCAACGTGACCCGTTCCGATGTCATGGCGTGCGAATCAGCGGAAGCATCTCCGGCCACGCAATGCGCAGGAAGTGAGCTGTGTTCCAGGTGTACACGATGTCTGCGCCGCACTTTTCAGCACATTTGAGGATGAGCGCGTCATACACCTGACCGCTCCGCGCCCCCCTTCCGGCTACGTGTCGCAGCACCCAGAGATACTCCGCAACCGACAGCGATACCGTCGTGAACGTCAGCGCCGCCTGCTCTACGCCGGCAAGCACGTCTTCGGTGCGGCGCATCTTGGGTTGAGGTGTAGCGGTGAGTGTCGCATATAGCTCGGCAAGCGACTGCGCGGCGCAAAAGGCGTCGCCGCGTTGCGCAGCCGAAACGCGGGCCAGCGACTGCGCGTGGTGTTGGTGCGCCCTGTCCGACGCCGCGAAAAGGACGGACGTATCACAGAAGAACGGCACGCTCGCTACTCGTCGCCCCCGACGCTCCGCTCGCGGTGCCGCCGCTCAGCATCAATCGCGACTACGGGGTCAACAGTTTCCTCTTCCCCAGACTGAAAGACGACCCAACCGCTCACGTCCCGTATGGCAGGTACCGTATCACCCTTTGGACGCAGCACGATTCCATCAGGTGTTTCGGTGATTTCCATCTCGTGCGATCCGCCCACCAGCCCGTAGCGCTCACGGATTGCCTTGGGTACAACGAGACGCCCCGAAGCATCCATTGATATGGTAGAGCTCATACCACAACTATGGATGGCGGCTATACCATTGTCAACCCATTTCCGTTTCGACGAGCTGGACCACACCGTTCTGACTGTCCGGCGCGGGCTTCCTCGCAGATCGTCAGTAGATGTACACCGTCGTCCCGACCGGGACCATCGGGTACAGCTTCTCCACGTCCTCGTTGTACATGCGGACACAGCCGTGGCTCACCGAGTGGCCGATGGACTCGGGTTGGTCGGTGCCGTGGATACCGTACCCGTCGCCCAGATCGAGGCGGCGGGTGCCGAGGACGCCTTCGTAGCGGCGCTGGGAAGTACCGAACGGCGGGACAATGATGTTGCCGCCGGCGATGAGCTCATGCCCTTCCTTGGCTGGTGGTGCGGGCGTACCGTCGGGACCGATGACGTCAGTTCCCTCCACGTGGTATCCCGCATAGCTCTGGCCACGCTCCAGGTGAACCAGGCCAACCCCACGCTTGTTGGCCTGCTCCACATAGTGCCAATCCGGTGGAACCCACGCAGGTGCGGAATCCTTGGACTGGACCGACAGCCGGCCGCGCGGCGTCTCGAAGCGCCAGCGCTTGTCGCCCGGGGCTCCGGCCAATTCCTTCCCGCTCGCCGTCGCGACGGGCGCTGTGAAAAGCACACTATCGCCCTGCCTGAACCAGAGGCGGTGGTCGGCGATGCTGACAACTATATACGGCGCGTTGGCCGCCTGCGCGGGAGGAGCCTCGAGCAGCTTGCGCATACTGTCGGTCTCCGTACCGGCACGGGCACGGACCTCATCCAGGACGCCAAGGTTGTCGTTGAACACCATTCGATTGACATCACGCTGGAAGCGCAGCTCGGCTGTGTCGGTGAGCAGCTTTCCGCTGAGGCCGACCGCGAGCGCGATCCCGATGATGAGTGCCCACGCGATGCCACGCCCGTGGCTGAAAAGTTTCACCATTAGTAAAAATACACGGGCATTCCCGCGCTCACGTTCGGGAGAATTGCACGCAGATCCGCATCATTCGCGCGCACGTTTCCGGCCGAGACCGTGCCGCTGTCACCGCCGGCGTAGATGCGCGCGTCACCGTTCAGAACCAGCGCTGGTTGAGGACCGTCCACAATTTGCTGAACGGTGCGCTCGCCGCGTGGAAGGGCCGTGGCGGTGGTGTCACCCTTTGCGGTCGCTCCCGGACCGTTGTCCGCAACATTGGCTGGAACTTTGGCCGGTGCCAGCGACACGCGCATGACGCGCATGATTGCGCCGTCACGCTCCAGATACATGAGTCCACTATCGACAGCGATGGCCAGGTGCAGATGCGGATCGAATTGTGCCTGCCGCTTGGCTAATGCCAGCGCCACGCGCAGCTTGTCCTGCTCCGATTCGACCACCACGTCACTCTTCTTTCGCTCCGCGTCCGTCATGCTGGCGCGAAGCTGACCGATCTCGACATTGTACTGGTGCCGACGGTAACCGAGCCAGATGTCCGCCGCTGCGAGCAACAGGAACAGCACCGCGGCAATACGCAGGAACGTGGGATACGCCGACCGGAACGAATGCCAGCCTTCCCGTCGCCTGTCGGGACCGCGCGATTCACCGCGGCGGTCGGACGGGGTGGACGGTGTGGGTCGTGTAGATGATGTTGTACTGTCGGTCACTGGATGCGGCGGATAGTCTGGAGGTCGAGGATCGGGACGCCGACGGGCTCGCTGCGGCCATCCCGAACACGGGCGGTGACGGCGATCTTGGCAAGCGGTTGCAGTGCCCGCGCCATCGTCGTCAACGATGGTGGAACGAACAAATAAAGTAGGCTATTCTCGCCCGATGGGCCGCGGGCCAGTATGTACGGCTCCTCATCCGCCAGACCGTGCCGCAGTGGATCGGCGGTCTGGAGCGCCACAAATTCGACCGCCCATTGCACCATTTTACCGCGCGCGGCCATCGGGTCCGACCGGATATCGGCGGCGCTGAGGTTGGCCCGGAAAGCGGAATCCGCTGGCGTGAGATCGGCCTCCTGGACCCACCCCTCGGTCCTGACGCGCACCCAGCCACGCGCGCGCGCAATCACCTCGACGTTGGCGCCTGCCCCGAGCTGACCGAGCGCGGTCGCGTCCGGAGCGCTGCGGAGCTGCGTCGGCTTGGCGACATTGTACGAGCTCACCGGTGTGGCGGCTTGGGTTTGCGATGCGCTCGGCATGGCGCTCTGCGTAGCAGGCTGGCCGCCCGTCTGCGCCTCCAGCGCGATTGTCGTACCGGAGAACGCGAGTGCCAGGAGCGAGGCGGCTACGGAGGTAGTGAGCAGGTGACGCATGTGAGGGGGTCGCATAGATTAGACGGTTTCCAATTTGAATCTTCTAAACGCAACGGGCAACAATGGCTTCAGCGTCAGGTCGGCCTGTTGCGCTGATCGTATTGGACGGGTGGGGATATCGAGCGAGTCGCGAAGGCAACGCAATCGCGCTCGCGCACACGCCCACCTGGGACAGCCTGTTGCAGCTCCAGTCGCGCTCACTGCTGGAGGCATCCGGCCTACGTGTCGGACTGCCGGCCGGCCAGATGGGTAACAGCGAGGTCGGGCACCTGAATCTTGGCGCGGGCCGCGTGGTGCTTCAGGATCTGGTACGAATCAATGCTGCCGTGGCGGACGGCTCGTTTTTCAGGAATCCAGCTCTGCTGGCGGCCTGCGAAACCGTGAAACGAAGTGGCGGAACGCTGCATGTCATGGGGCTACTTGGTGAAGGCGGAGTCCACGGAATTGATCCGCACCTGTACGCGCTCATCGACTTGGCGGAACGTCAAGGTGTATCCCGAGTCGCGCTGCAGCTGATGACAGACGGGCGGGACACCCTGCCCCAGTCGGGACTCGGGTACATGCGCGAGCTGGTGGCGTACGCACACGGGCGCGCTCGGGTGGCGAGTGTCGGCGGGCGCTACTACGGCATGGACCGGGACAAGCGGTGGCAACGTCTGGAGCTCGCGTATCGTGCGGCGGTGGATGGGGTCGGACCGCGCAGCGGCGATCCTTTGGCCGTGATTAAGGCTGCGTACGACGCTGGCGTAACCGATGAGTTCATCACACCGGTCGTGATCGAGCAGGATGGCCAGCCCGTGGCACGCATGCGCGACGGCGACGCGGTGATCTGCTTCAACTACCGCTCAGACAGAATGCGGCAGATGGTGCGAGCGCTCATCGACCCGTCGTTCGACGGATTCGATATCTCCGCGCGGCCGTCGCTGGCGGTAACAACGCTTACCGAGTACGACGCTACGTTCGGCGTGCCGGTAGCGTTCGCGCCGTTCTCGATGTCACGCATTTTAGCAGAGGTGGTGTCGGAAGCCGGAAAGAGCATGCTCAAAACGGCGGAAACCGAGAAGTACCCGCATGTGACTTACTTCTTCAACGGAGGCGTGGAGCCACCGTATCCTGGAGAAGAGCGCATCCTCGTCCCAAGTCAAAAGGTGGCAACGTACGATCTCGCGCCGGAAATGAGCGCGCCCGGCATCACCGACGTGCTTTGCAAGTCGATGGACGAGGGGGGGCGCGACTTTACGCTGTGCAACTTCGCCAATGCTGACATGGTGGGCCATACCGGTTCAATGTCCGCGACAATCGCGGCGGTGGAAACAGTGGACCGCTGTCTCGCGCGCATCATGGACAGCGCACGCCGGTCAGGGACTCGGCTCATCATCACTTCGGACCATGGCAATGCAGAGATGATGATTGACCCGGAAACCGGCGGCCCGCACACGTCGCACACCAGCAATCCAGTGCCCATCGTCTTCGTTAACCCTGATGGGAGTGAACCCGCTGTCCGCAACGGCGGCGCTCTCTGCGACGTCGGCCCGACGATCCTCACGTTGCTGGGGATAGACACACCGCCGGAGATGACCGGCGATGATCTTTTCCGTCTCGACGCCCAGGTGGCGCGCGACGTTCGCTAAACTTCAAAACATGTTAAAGATTTTTGTCGCGCCGTCGTTTGCCGTATCGCTCGCGGTCGCGCTCATAGCTTCAGCTCCGCTGGTAGCTTCAGCTCCGCTCAAGGCTCAGAGCGTCGGGCCTGTCGTCGGGCATAGGCCCGCTGAGAGTCCATTTCACGACGTCAAGCCTTCACAACACATCACCGTTTTCGGTGGTTACTTCGACACACCGCAGGATGAGATCGGAGCGACGCCGCGTGGAGGCGCTCTCATCGGCCTGCGGTACGATCTTCCGGTAAGTGGACCTGCGGAGTTCTTTGTGCGCGCGCAGCGCGTCTCATCGCACAGGACCGCGTTCGACCCCTCGCTTCCGGCCGCGACCCATTCGCTCGGGGATCAGAGCGTGCAACTCTACATCGCGGATCTGGGCTTTGCGCTCAATCTTACCGGTCAGAAGAGCTGGCACAGCCTTATTCCAGTGATCGGACTGGGGGCTGGCATAGCGACCGCGTCGAGGTCTTCCGGAGGCAAGGACCCGTACAACTTCGGCACCCAGTTCGCCATCACCGCTGACGCTGGGCTGCGCATTGTGCCTGGTAATTCGTACGAGATCCGGTTGATGGCCGGTAACGTTCTGTATCAGAACCACTATCCCACCGCCTACTACGCCGCTCCAGTCGCCGGCGCGGATCCGCTACTCTCAGCCAACACGGCGCGCAGCGGTTACCGAGCCAATTGGACGTACACGGCTGGGCTGGCGGTGCCGCTCTTCAGGTAGCGCGCAGGGCACGGGCACTGGGCTTGCACGGTGGGCCGACACGGAGGCTCATCATGGCACACGACTACGAAGACATTTTTGATCTAGAGCACCTGGACGAGGACGAGCTGAGGCAGCTCGTGCGCGAGGTGCTCAGGGATAACGAGTCTATCGATCCAGACGACATAAATATCCACGTCCAGGAGAGCAAGGTCATTCTCACGGGACGGGTTGGGACCGACGCTGAGAAGCGCATCGCGGAGCGAATTGTTGGCGATCGGATAGGGGTCGAAAGAGTGGAGAGCCAGCTCCTGGTCGATCCGTTGCGCAGATCGCTCAATCCAGAAGGCGCCGACGAAAGCGTTGCTTTTGAGGAAGACACGGAGATGACGGTCTCGGACCAGACATTGCCGCAGAGGAGCGACACCGACCGACACATGGCCACCGATCCCGAGGCTGAATACACCGGGACTACTGATCGGCAGCAAGCGATAGAGGACGGCGTCCCATGGATCCCGCCCGAGAGCCCGACACCGGAAGGAACCGGCGAAAAGGGCCCGCTCAGTAACACGCCGTCGGATTCATTTTAGTAATCGCCACTACAAGGGCATGACACGTTAATCCTGTTCGTCCTGTCCGAAATAATTGGGACAGGATTAACAGGATGCATGGCGCAGCTTGGCGCCCGCGGTGCAAATTGGGGTCTATGCCTCATTGCACCCTCACTCGCCGCGTAAGCTTCGCGGCGGCGCACCGCTACCGCCGTCCGGAGTGGGACGACGCGACCAACGAAGCTACCTTCGGCGCCTGCGCCTGGCCGCATTATCACGGGCACAGCTATACGTGTGAGGTCACGGTGAGAGGCGACATCGATCCAATCACCGGCTTCGTTGTCGATCTCGGGATGCTGGACGAAGTGCTGCGCCACGAAGTTCGCCAGCGCTTCGATCACCGGAACATCAACCTCGACGTCGCTGACTTCGCCGACGGCAAGTTGATCCCGTCGGGAGAGAACCTTGCCAGATTCATATTCGATCACGTGCAGCACGCACTGCATCAAGCACGCGACGACATTCGCGTGACGTCGGTTTCGATCTCGGAAGACGAGTCGCTCAAGGTGACGTATGCGGCCGACTAACATTCGCGGATTGGTTCGTGGGTCAGTCATTACTCTCGTGCTCGGATGCGCAGCGGCCGCACTTGGCTGCGCACCCAGCGGCAGCGCGGGCGGGGCACCAGTGCCGCGTCGAGCATCAGCGCGTGCCAGCTTGCGTCACACGATTGATTCTCTCGTCACGCAGCCGATGTTTCGCACGGCGGAGTGGGCCGTGCTCGTGGTTGATCCCACGCTAAACGACACACTGTACGCACACAACGCGGCCAGACTCATGGTGCCGGCGTCCAACATGAAAATCGTCACGTCTGCCGTTGCGCTGACACAATTAGGGGCTGACTACCGCTTCCGGACCACCTTCGCCGCACGCGGCCCAGTTCAGAACGGCATCCTTGCCGGTGATCTGGTTGTTACCGGACGCGGCGACCCGACACTGAGTGATCGCGTGCGCGGCGACGCCCGCGCGGCAATGGGTCAGTTGGCCGACTCGCTGGTCGCACACGGAATTCACTCCGTGACGGGCTACATCTACTCCGGCGCCGATAACTTCCCCGGGGCCGCGGTGGGCGAAGGCTGGAGCTGGAATGACCTGGCATATGACTACGGCGCGGGCGTTGATGAGCTTCTCTTTAACGAGGGAATGGAGCGCGCGCTGGTTCATACCGCTGCCGGTGACAGCGTAAAGTCGCGTCCAGCGGCACGGCCAACGCACGACTACCTGGCCGTACTCGACTCGGCCCTTCGCACGCGCGGGGTCAACGTGCAGCGGGGTGTGTCAGATTCCGTCGCGCCACAGGACGCGGTGAAGCTGGACACGCTTTTCGTGATCAACTCGATCCCGTTGCGCGAGATTCTGCCGTATTTCCTCAAGCCGTCGCAGAACCAGATTGGAGAGGTGCTGCTCCGCACCGTCGGACTCGAGCGCACCGGAGTTGGGACCGCAGATAGCGGTATCGCTGTTGCTTCGCGCCAGCTTGCGAGCTGGGGGATTCCGCGCGACAGCTACGTCTTGCATGACGGCAGCGGCCTCTCTCGCGCGGACCTCGTTTCGCCTGAGACGCTCGTGCGCGTTCTTGACCACATGCAATCGAGTCCTGACTTCAGCATCTACTACTACGCCCTTCCCATTGCCGGCGTGGATGGCACCATCGCGCAACGCATGCGTGGCACGCTGGCGGCGAACAACGTGCACGCAAAGACCGGCTCGATACAGTGGGTACGTTCGCTGTCCGGCTATGTGACGGACGCGTCGGGGCGACGACTGATATTCAGCGCACTCTGCAACAAGTATACGACACCTTCGGATTCCGTCACACGAACGGCCGACACGATCGCCGCGATACTCGCCGCGTATCATCAGTAACTCTCGGCACAGCAGGCACCAGTGAGCGAAGCACTTTTCATGATCGGAGCCGCCGAGGCTTCGGCACGCATTCTCGAGTACATCGATACACTGAGCAAGGAGCGTGTTCCACTTTCCGCCGCTCTGGGCTTCGTTCTGGCCGAGCGGGTGGTTGCGCCGCTAAGCCTGCCACTGTGGCGCAATGCTTCGATGGACGGGTACGCAGTTCGCGCTGTCGATGTAGCAAACACTCCAGTTCGTCTACGCGTCATTGACGAAGTGCCCGCCGGAGCCGTTCCGCAGGGCGGAATTGGCGCGGGGGAGGCGATGAAGATCATGACTGGCGCGCCAGTTCCGGACGGCGCCGACACGGTCATACGCATCGAGGACACCGATCGCGGTGACCGAACTGTCGAGATCCGCAACAGTCGCGACTCCACCAAGAACATCCGCCCGCTGGGTGAAGACTACCGCACCGGTGACACGTTAGGAAATCCGGGCGACGTTGTAACTCCGGGTCTCATCGGCGTACTGGCGTCGGCGGGCGCCGTCCATGTGACGATCTACCGCCAACCAACCGTGGGCATCGTCTCGTCCGGCGATGAACTGGTGATGTTGGACCGGTTCGAATCGGTGCTCGCGGGAGAGCGCATTATTTCGTCCAACAGCTATTCCCTACCAGCGCTCGTGCGCGAGGCTGGCGCGCTGCCGCGGGACATGGGCATTGCGGTCGATGATCCGCAGGCACTACGTGAACGGGTCGAGGCGGCGCGCGGTTGCGACCTGCTCGTCACAACCGGCGGCATTTCCGTCGGCGACCGCGATTACACGCGCACCGTATTGCAAGAACTTGGCGCCGACATAAAGTTCTGGCGCGTGCGCATCAGACCGGGCGGCCCGCTAGCCTTCGGTGTCGTGGATGGACGACCGTGGATCGGGCTCGCCGGAAACCCGGTGTCCGCGATGGTGACGTTCGAACTGTATGTACGCCCGGCGATTCTCAAGATGTCCGGCCACACGCGGTTGTTTCCGCTTCCCTCGCGTGTCGTTCTGGAAGAGCCTGTCACTGTGAGTGGCGACCTGACACATTTTCTGCGCGTTGTACTCACCCCGCGCGGCGGTCGCCTGCATGCTCGGCTCACCGGAACCCAGAGCTCCGGTGCGCTCATGTCCATGGCGCGCGCGAACGCGCTTCTCATAGTTCCGGAAGGGCGCCGAGAGTACAGGGAGGGTGAAGAGCTCAACGCAATTCCGCTTGGGGTGGGCCAACCATCTTCCGACGTTTTTCCGGCGTGACATCGCGCACGCTCACGGGCGATGCGCTCCTCGCCGATCTGGAGCGTCGCTTCGTCACAATCAACGACGATGTGCGCGTGGGAGAGCACAGCATCAACGTCATCCGCCCGCGTAGCGCGGATGATCTCATCAGTGAAGACGATTTCGAGCGCGACGAGCGGCTTCCGTACTGGGCCGAGCTGTGGCCGTCATCCACCGTGCTCGCCGACTTTGTGTTGAGCGACACGCGTCCACGCGGTCGCACGATCGAGCTTGGCGCTGGGATCGGACTTGTGAGCATCGCGGCCGCGTTGGCCGGACACGACGTTGTGGCGACGGATTACTACGAAGATGCTCTCGCATTCACGCGCGCGAATGCGTACCGGAATCTGGGCCACGAATTAGCGACGCACCTGGTTGACTGGCGCGCCGTGCCTGAGTCGCTACCGCGCTTTGACGTCGTGCTCGCCTCCGACGTGCTGTACGAGTCGCGCTACGCTCCGTTGGTGGCGAGCGTGATCGATCGGTTTCTA
>JBPCNJ010000157.1:0-4843 GCA_051001375.1 Gemmatimonadaceae bacterium | reverse complement strand
GGTCGAGGTTGCCGCGACGTCCCACGGAAGCGAGCTCTTGAAATTGGGCCAGAAGCCGGTGGTAGCTGGCTACGGCACGAGCCAGTAGAAGAGCCAGGGCCGGCGGAGGTGCAGAAGCGGGAAGAGTGATGCGTTCACGAGCGCGAACAACGTCATCGCTTCCGCAACGCGATTGACCGACGCGCGCCACCGCTGGTTGAGCAGCAGCAAAAAAGCGGAGATGAAAGTCCCCGCGTGTCCGATCCCAATCCACCAGACAAAGTCCGTGATCCCGAAAGTCCATGCGACCGGGATGTTGTTGCCCCACGCGCCGATCCCCTGAACCAGCGTTATGCCGATCGCGACCAGAAACAGAACCGAAAGCAACCCTGACACGACAAAGAGCGGCCACCATCTGCGCGACCTCGTCCAGAC
This sequence comes from Gemmatimonadaceae bacterium, assembly GCA_051001375.1. GTDB lineage: Bacteria > Gemmatimonadota > Gemmatimonadetes > Gemmatimonadales > Gemmatimonadaceae > Fen-1247. The sequence goes on along the minus strand of JBPCNJ010000157.1, from coordinate 4,429 downwards.
CGGTGTGACAAGGCGAGCGGTCAGCGCGACCTCGTCCGGTAACCCACGCATCACCGGATAATCACCCAGCACTACCCGGGCGCGAGCGCGGGCAGTTGCTACGTCGTCATCACCGATGTCAACGATACCTGTCATGAAGGCGGCTGATCCCCTGACCCGACCGGCGAAGGCGTCGGTTCGATCGGTGTGGCTGGTCTGGCCGGCGTGGCCGAAGTTGCGTCGCTCGTCACGCGTGCGAGATAGCGCACGCGCGGCACCGTGCCCAGCTCGTCGAGCACGGCGTAACTCCGGGGATCATCGTGCAATCGCGTTACATCGCTATTTGGATCGGTGAGCGACCCGAAGACGATCGCTTGCGTAGGACATGTCTGCTGGCACGCCGTCATCACCGGCCCCGTACGCGGAGCACCCGACAGCTCGGAGTCGATCTGCGTGCGTCGTAGTCGCTGCACGCAGAACGTGCACTTCTCCATCACACCGCGTGCGCGTACGCTCACCTCCGGGTTCATGGCCATCCGCTCCGTCTCGGCGAGCTCCGATGTATAGTCGAACCAGTTGAAGCGCCGCACCTTGTAAGGACAGTTGTTGGAACAGAAGCGTGTTCCCACACAGCGATTGTAGACCATCTCGTTGAGTCCGTCATCCGAGTGCACTGTAGCTTCCACGGGACAGACGTACTCACACGGTGCCTTCTCGCAGTGCTGGCACAGCATCGGCTGCGAGATCATCCGGGGCGCTTCGGCTGCTCCCTCATAGTACCGGTCAATCCGCAGCCATTGCATCTCTCGGCTCTGGAGAACGCCTGCCTTACCCACTACCGGGACGTTGTTCTCCGCCTGGCACGCGACGACGCACGCGCTGCATCCAGTGCACAGGGAGAGATCGATCGTCATGGCCCACTGATCGCGACCGAAGCCTGCCGCAGAGGGCGCCGGCGGCTCATACAGCGTGAGCGGACGACGTGGTGATTGACGCAGCGGAGTAGCGCTCGCGTGCTCCGCCCCCGGCACGCGCGCGAGATCTGAGACTGCCACCTCATGCACAATGTCGCGGCCTTCGAGCGTCCAGTGCGTCTGAGTTACAGCGAGCTGATGCGTTCGCCCCGTCCGAGCCAGAACAACGCCGGCCTCGATGTATGGCGCATCGCTGTATCGGAGCATGTACGCGTTCACCCCGACTCCGCGCGCGACCGCCTCGGCACCGGCGCGACCGTAGCCAAGTGGGAGCGTGACAGTAGCGTCGGCATGGCCCGGAACGATCAGCGCCGGGACGTCGAGCGAGCGGCCACGTGTACCCACAGTAATCACATCGCCACTCGCGACGCCGATCCGCGCCGCGAGCGCGGGGCTGAGCAGAGCCGCGTTATCCCACGTGAGCTTGGTGATGGGATCCGGCAACTCTTGCAGCCACGCATTGTCGGCGAACCGGCCATCGAAGACCGCCGCGCTCGGCGCAAAGACCAGCTCGATCGAGCTGGCGTCGCCGGCGGATCGTGATGGCGCTGACCCGACGGCGGGCGCAACCGTTGTGATCGGTGCGCCGATCGTGTTGCGGGCAGGCGCTGCTGACGCGCGCGCGAACGCGGATCCCTGGACGACTCCTCGCCTGAGCGTCTCGTCCCACCACGCGTCGAACGGTCCGTCGCCGGCATGGCTTGCGCGAGATGACTCACGCGCCAGGTCATGCGCGCTCACCGTGCCCATGCCGGCAACCACCGCCAACAGCTCATCGCGCGTCTTACCGCCATACAGCGGCATGATGAGTGGCTGCACTACGGAGATGGTGCCGTCGTACGCCCGGGCATCGCCCCACGACTCCAGATAGTGCGACGCTGGCACGAATGACGCCGCGGCGCGTGCCGTTTCGTTCTCGTATTCGCTGAGGTATACCGTATTTGGTACCGAGCGCAGAGCCCGATCGAATTGCAGGTCCGCGGGCGCGTTGTACGCCGGATTTCCGCCAATGATCAGGAGCGTATTTACCTGCCCGGACGCGATCTCATCCCCGAGGCCGCTGAGTTCGTGAGTTGGCGCGCCGGCTTCCCAGACCGGGTCCCGCGTGAACCAGACCGTGCGGCCTGTATTCCCGAGCGAGGTATTGATTGCCAGCGCGAGCGCATGCACTGATACTGGCTGGCGTGGTCCGGCGATCACTATTCCCCGCCCCATGTGCGCAACCAGATCGCGTGCCGCCGCATCGACCCACGCCTGTGCGACAGCGCTGATGGCCATCGACGCCACAACGCTGGGTGCGTCGCGCAACACGTTGTTCTGCGCGTTCTGCGCGTGCGTCAGGGTTTTGACCGCTTCTGCGAGCGCCGCCGCTACGCCGGCCACGCTCGCGGGTGATGCAGCGAGCCGATAATCGGCGAGTGTACCGGTGGGCGTCGGCGCTGGCTCGGCCACATACAGCCTGTTGCTCGACCCGGCCGCGATCATGCCGCGCCGCTGCGCACTGAAATCATGCGCGTACCGTAGATGAAACGGCATGGCGGACAGGAAATCCGCGTAGAGAGAAACCACGACCTCGGCGCGTGAAAAATCGAACTGTGGAACGAGTGCCGTATCAACTGCGTTACCGAGCGCCGTGCTAGGTATCGAGCGCGCAGTGTCGCGCGAAAGCATAGCGGCGAGCGGCGCATGGAAATACACGCGTGCGTCTGGATATTCCGTGGCGACGCGCGAAAGGAGCATGACCGTGAGCGGCGACGACGTAGGCTCGAGCAGCAATCGGAGCCCAGCGCCGCGCGCTCCCACGCGCGCATGGAGAAAGCCCGGTGAGAGGGCTCGCGCCAACTCATCCCAGGTCGCCTTCCGGCCCGCCAATCGCGCTGCACGAGCGCGGTGCGGATCATACAACTGCAGGATGGATGCTTGCTCGTATACCCCCGCCGCGCCGAGGCTCGCCGGGTGGTCCGGGTTGCCCTCAACCTTGGTTGGGCGCCCGATGTGGCTCTCGACGACGAGACCAGTCGCGTAGCCATCGATGGTCATCGACGTCGCATAATGAAGCGCGTTGCCGGGTACCAGATCCGCCGGATCCTTGATGTACGGCATGATCTTTTCCGCGGGCTCGCGAACGCAGCCACCGAGCCCCGCGAGCGCCATGCTTGCACCGAGCAGCTTAACGAAGGAGCGGCGCGAGATGCCGTCGTTCCACTCGGCGGCACCGGCGGGGAACTCTCGCGCGAGCGATTCGCGGACGGTGTCATCGCACATGATCTCGTCCAGGTCGCGCCACCACTCCTGCCCCGATCTGGTGCGCAGTTTCACGGACAGGTCCGGCTCGTGCGAGTGCGTCATACTCTCCTCATGGCAACTGTCAGCGATGGCAAGTCGTACAGTTCGTGAGCCGATGCACGTTGTACCGTGCCGCGAGTACCGTGCCGGATGTGCCGGGTGCATCGGACCGGTGCCAACCCATAGTAGCCACGGCGTCCAGCGGCCGAATGGCTGGCACCGGGTCCCGATGACAGTCGACGCACCACGACATGGTGAGTGGCACGACCTGCTGCACCACACCCATGCGATCGACACGACCGTGGCAGGTCTCACACCCGACCCCTTTGCGGACGTGAATCGCGTGATTGAAGTACACGAAATCGGGGAGTTGAGTGACACGTGCCCATGGGATCGGTCGCCCCGTCGCGAGGCTCAGCCGCACGGGCGCGAACTCTCGGCTGGATAGCCAGACGTTACTGTGGCACGGGACACACTGCTGGGTCGATGGAACACCCGCCCAGGCGCTGCGCTCGACGCCAGTGTGACAGAAGCGGCAATCGATGCGAAGCGCGAACGCGTGGATGCGATGATCGAACGGCACCGGTTGTGCGATCATCAGGTGCTCGCCACGCGCTCTGGGCGTCCGCACCCACCCGATGAAAGCGGCCGGTATGGCTACGACCAACAACATCGCACTGACAAGCGTGGCACGAGCGGCAGGCGTCACCCATTGCGGAAACAGGTTAGCCACTACTCAACCTTCGACGTCATCGCAAGGCCGGTTTGCAGCCGCGTCATGCGGCATCCTCGGGCACCGGCTGTGCGTCGCATTCTTCATGCCGACCTGTTCCCGTGAACCGCGCGTGATCTGTGTAAATCCGAGCTGGTATGTTTGCTCCCTCTCTATAAATGGGCTTTTCCAAACCGCGCACTCATCCAGGCAACGGAGCCTAATGCCGCCGACACTGAAACCTCGCTACGGCGGGGATCGACCTCGCACCGGGGATGCTGAACTACGTGATAGCCGCAGTAATCGGCGCGATCATGCTGATCTCGTTTAAGTCCACATGAGCGGTCCGTCGTTCAACTCCCGCAGGATCGGGAACAGCGGCACGGTGCGAGAGATTGGGCGGCTCGGCTGCGTTGTATTCTCTTGTTCTCGATACAGGACGCATGCATCGTACGCGCCACGATGGATAGCAAATGGA
>JBPCNJ010000156.1:0-3961 GCA_051001375.1 Gemmatimonadaceae bacterium | reverse complement strand
ACGCGTTCTCACACACCGGATTCGGTCTTGGAATGACCAAGTACAACGGCTGGATTCGCGTTCGTATCGATCACGTACTGTCCGGGAATGCATGGCACGCCGACCGCACGACGGTCGGACCAGATCTGGGATCCGACCACAGGCCGGTGATCGTGGATCTCACGCTTGATTGGCGCATGTAGCGGCGGTCGGCGTACGATTTCTGATAGCGGGCGATGCTCGATACATACTCTCGGTGATGCCAGCCGGAGAGCGCATGCGAGAGATGGGACGTGTTGCAGGGCGCGCCAAGAGCGAGGCTAACCCGCGGCGTCACGCACAAATGGTGCGAAAGGGGGCCGACCGCCCAAGGCTGCGCTTCTGTAAGCGAGCATGGTAGGGCAACAGGCCTTTGCGGTACCGTGGCGGGTTAATGGCGCCGCGATGGCGCTATACTAGTCTCAGTGCCCGCTGGTATAGCTCGCGAGTTGTAGTCCTGTCTGCTCGGTGAGCAGTGCGGCTGGCCAGAAAGGCATGCCGGCGGACATGGAGGCGACGATTGCCGGAGCCGGTGCGCTGGTCAGGGTGTCCGTGAAGCGGGCCGGCGCGCGCGATGGCGCCACCGCCAGGGCGATCACGGGCGGCAGAACGATGTCCTGCGCTCTTGCTCCCGACGACCGGAGTGACTCCGTGACGTAGCCGAGCATCACGAGCGAGGCCACTGCGCCACACGCGGCGACCTTTCGGAAGCTCGCGCCCAGGGGACGTTCCTGTTCTGATCGACACTGCTTCAGACGCACTTCGAGCCGTCGGCTAAAATCTGCCGACGGCTCGACAGGCGTCAGGTTGCGAACAACCATTAGAGAGCGGCGAACGCGTGTGTCCAACATCGCACACTCATCGCACTCGCTGATGTGCCCCTGCATGCGAACTAGCTCGACGCCGGCGAGGGTATCGTCCACAAAGGCACAGTGAAGATCACGAAACTCTGAACAACGCATTGATCAACAATACCGGGAGAACAGGGAATAGTTCCAGAGCGACTGCGCGAATTCTCTGGTTACCCCAGCCACGGCCCGATGATCTCGGCGAAGCTGTTCCGCGCTCGGTTCAGACGCGACTTGACGGTTCCAAGGTTGGTGTGCGTGATCTCGGCGATCTCCTCGTACGACTTTCCTTCAAGCTCGCGCAGAACGAACACGTTACGATGATGCTCCGGTAGCTGTTGGACAGCTTCATCGACCTTCTCCCTGATGTCCCGCTTGCGGAACATGTCGTCTGGGCGGCTGCCGGCATCCTCGAACTCGAGCGGGCGCTCCTCATCCTGCCAGTTCTTGGTGATGGACTGGAACAGAACCAGCGGATTGCGCGAGCGGTTACGCAGTTCGTTCTTGGCCAGGTTGGACGCGATGGTGTACACCCAGGTCGAGAACTTCTTGGATCTGTCGAAGCGATGCAGGTGCCGGTAGACGCGGATGAACACCTCCTGAACGAGGTCCTCAGCCTTCTCCCGATCACCGATTGTACGGTAGATGAAGTTCAGGAGACGCGTCTGATAGCGCTCCACAAGCTCCGAGAATGCCCGCTCCTCTCCAGTCAGAAATGCGCTGACGACGTCAGAGTCGTCCGCATGACGAAGGCGTTCGCGAACCGTCGAGGCGGTAAGCTCAGCATGGGCGAGGGCAGGTACGATTTTACGAACGGCAGTGGCCATTGTGCTTTCCCCTATTCGGACAAATGTTCTAACGCGTGGGGGTCGGGTATCGGCCGGCCCTGGAAGTCCTCCCGGATAGGCGTCTGATGCTACAACAGCCAACCGGAACCAGGTAAAAGGGCTTCTCTATTTTGTACGTGGGTTAGACGCGAATGGATTCCAGGCGTTAAGGAACAAATGTCCCCAATGTTCCGTCAGGAATGCTTAGTCCAGACCACTACAGCGCCACAGGATGCGCTCGATCCACGAAACTGAAACGGCAGCGTGGCGGGCCCGAGATATATCTCGATTCCGGCGACTTCAGACGGTGGATTGAGATCGAGATCCTGGCCGCCCGCGATGGCGCCATCCAGGTATATGGGCATTGGTGTGCCCATGCCCCGAGCTATCGACCACAGTTCCATCGGTAGCACGGTGAGCCTCGCTACTTTGTGCGAAGCCAAAGGCTACGAGTGACAGCCGTCCACCTTCCCCGTATCGAGGTGCAGTGTGCAGGTGAGCTTACCGCTCTGCATGCTGGCCTGCTCAGTGCCATTGTATGTGGTGACCACCCTGCGTGACACGGAGCGCGTCTCGGTTGATTTTCCGGTGGACGTTACTGTGTAGTTAGACACCTGCACTGTTTGCCCCGACCGCGGGTATGTGCCCGCTACCCGTGGGTGTACGAAAGTGACCCCCTTCAACGAGTCTAGCCTGACACCCGCGTAATGGCGGGCGGTAGTTGAATCCCGGTACGTAACTGTGTCTGCGCTCACACCCGCGCCATCCCACACTCTTGTAGTCTCTGCGCCGAGCAGACCGCTGGTTGTCTCGTTGTTCGTCCGGTGCGTCACCCCGCTGAACTTGCCCCCGTCTCCTACGGGACCATGCTTCTCCGTTTGGTAGCTGACCTTCGCCGTTGCCGATTCGCTGAAGCGTTGCATGTGCCCGCCCGCCGCATTGAAGAACGCATACGATCGGGTAACGGTGAGTCCGCGCGCGTTCGTGAACGGAGCACAGCTCCAATGTCCGCTCGCTTCGGAGTAGTCGCACTTGGGTGCGGCTGATGCGTCGTTGGGCGGTGGGCTTCCATCACCGTGGGCGACTGGGGCGCCGCCCACGTGGTTTGGTAACATCCCCATCTGCAACAGGTATTGATCTCGATCCTGTAGATCCGCGACGGCCGCATTCCCTCCGTTCGCCGCGATATCAGCGCTGACCTGAGCATCGATCAGCACAGTGCCGGAAGGCGCTAACGAGCGGTCGCTACTGCAGCCAGTAGCCGCGATGGCAAGGCTAAGGGTAGCCAGGCCAACGAGTGAGGACGTAGCTCTCTTGTGCATGTGCTTCCTTGTCTCCGCAGGTTCATCGTCACCAGATCCGGCGACTGCATCAGATGTTTGTCGATTGTGCGATAAATGTGCCGCCTTTCACAGACGTGTCAACCGCCTGGTCTCGATTGGTTACAACCCGCGACACTGGGTGTCTGATGTTGCAGCGATGTAGCACCGATGTGGTGTGATAACCTCACTGTCGCAGCCGAGGGTCCTCGCGCTGGCGGTTGCTCTGCAGCCAAGGAGTCACCGATACCGCGATTGTGGGTCCGCGGCGGGTCCCGGGGCTCTTCAGCACGGGGTAGAGGACATCCAGCCGTAGCGATCCCGAACCTGCGCCTCCGGGTACCAGACGCAACCCAGCGCCCAAGCCGGTAACACCGAAATGGTCGTGTTGCGACAGGGCGGATGCGGTGCGAATCGACGTTGCGACGAACACGGCGCCGTCGAGGCCAACCGTGCGAATCACGGAATGTAGATGCCGAGCCTCCTCCACCTGGGCCGCAACGGCGTTCTCGCTCAATCGGTATGGGGTCGGGATCAAACTGATCGTTGGATCGAACGTTTCCAGCGCACGTACGTCGGGATCGGGATTGACGAGCTTCTCCGCCGCTCCGTGTAGGCTTAACAGCGTATTGCCTCGCCGCGCATAGTACGATACGAGACCGCGGCTACTCGCGGCGTCCAGGGTGCGGTGACTGCCAATCAGATAACCAGACGTCCAGAGATCTACTGAAATGAGTCGCTCGGGTGATGGGATCCACATCTTTCCGAGCCATGCGCTGCCGAATGCCGCCGCTTGCCGGCTAACATCCTCGTGGCCAGCTCCGATCAGCGCTTCCATCTCGAGCCCGAGTGGAACATCGACGAGGAGTTGCCGCTCAGCTAACCACCCGACGGTGTCGAATGCGACGGCCTGCCGGCTTATACCAACTGTAGGACCGTAATACCTACG
>JBPCNJ010000155.1:0-8076 GCA_051001375.1 Gemmatimonadaceae bacterium | reverse complement strand
CAATTGCCGCATCGCCGACCGGCGTAGACGAAGATGCTCGGCCATTTCTCGCCCGGTACCATGTTTACGAGCGGCTGCTTCGTCCGTTGGAGGCAGATAAGTCGGCCGCGGCAAGTGACATGGCGCTCAGGCCGGCGCGGGAGCCGGCCGGAGCCGGCCAGATTGTCGTCATCACTCGGCGTCTACTGGAGGCAAATCAACTCATCTGGGGACAGGTCCGTCTCGCGGACCTCGGGATGGATGTGGACCGGGCAATGCGGGTTCTGTTCAAGGATCCATCCGGCTCCACAATCGGTGACCAGGACCTGCGAGCTCAGCACGCGATGTGGGTTCGTCCGGAGAAGTACTTCCTTTCCGATACGCTCATTCAGGCGGCGGCGGGTTCGCGCGTTCTGAGCAACGCTATGACCGATGCCAATCTGGACGGTCGGTTTGTGCTTCCGTTCCGGCGTGAGATTCTGGATTACTTCTCGCCGGCGGATATTGTGAAGCTGCTCCGGCCATCGTACCGCGAGACGGGGAACGGAATCACATTCTCGTTCACGTTGCCCGTCGGCGCCGGCATGGAACGGATCGAGCGAACATATCGCACTGCTGCAGCGGGGACCGAAGACGGCACTCTACAAACCATAGATGTGCCGGCAATCGAGATATTTCCCGATTACGTGAACGATAAGTGGCGTCGCTACTACGTCTTTCAAACAGACGCCGACACCATCACCGTTGAACCAATCGCGATTGGCCACGACGTTATCGCGACTCAGCGGACGCGAAAGACGAGCAGAAAGGCCACCGCAGACTCGGTTAGAATCTGGTCGCTCAGCGGCGACGGAGCGTTCCCGCAGGCCGTGCAGCTTGCGAGTTCCAACGGCAATGCGCTGGGTCTCATTCTCCTCGACCATGAGGATGGAAGCCAACTTTCTAGCAGGCGAAAGTGGCAGGTCGGCGTCGACTTCGGCACATCCAACACGCAGGTGTTCTACGCGGCGGATGAGGGTATACCCAAGCCGATGAGCTTCGACTTTGGCCGGAAGCGAGTGCTCACCCAAAGCGATGCTCGGCGTGACAGCGTTGCGCGTGAACACTTCGTTCCGGCTGGAGAGCAGAAGCTGCCAATTCCCACCACGCTGCGATTGTTCAATCGTACCGGCACGCCCGAGCTGTTGCTCGATCGGCTGATCTACTTCAGCCATGCGTACGATTTACCCGACGACGTGGTGTCGGACATGAAGTGGGATGACACGGCCAGCGGTCCGGCCAAGCTCTTCCTCGAAGATCTCGTGTTTCTCATTCTGCTCAAGGCTGCACTCGAAGGGGTGGGCGACCTGCAGATCAGGTGGTCGTATCCCAAGGCTTTCTCATCCGATCGGCGGAACCAGATGAACGCCGTGTGGCAGGGCATCATGCGCGACCTGCTGGACGGGGACAGGCGCGTAGAGAAACGCAGCAAACTTGCCGGGACGACGCAGACAGGAACCGATCCATACATTCCCGACCCGGTCGCCGCAGCCGAGGGTATCGCGGCTGGTTATTTCTTTTCTGACGAACGAACCATCCCGACCGCTGGTGACCGCGCCGACATTGGCGATGCGGCTGTCACTCTCGACGTAGGTGGCGGCACCACTGACATAAGCATCTGGGACCACGAGAACATCGTGTTGGATGCGTCCGTCCTGCTCGCCGGTCGTCAGATCGTGGACTTCATTCGCAGCGGACTGACGTCGGGCAGCGACTTTTTGAGCAACATACTATCGAACCAGGCGCTGGCTGCTCTGGAGGCTGTAGCGGACAACCCGGCGACCTTCGCTGCACGCCTGAACCTGGTGCTTGCCGAGGAAGGCGATGCACTGCGCGTCGGATTGGGGCGCAACATCGGACCCGAGGCTCGGCGACTGCGGCAACTTGTGGCGCTCGAGTTTGCGGCCATCACATTCTACGCATCGATGTTGATGGGAAACGCGGCGCGACAGCCCGGCAGCGATCTGCGCGCCAAGGTTGGCGACCACGGCACTCGCTTCCACTGGGGCGGGAACGCAGCGAAGTTTCTGCACTGGGTGGATCTGGGCGGTTATGTACCAGGAGGACAACCGCCGGAAGCGCGAGCGGAGCCTCTGCTTCGCGCGATCGGGTTCCAGGGGTTGAAGGATGCAATGCCTCACGACAGTGAGAGCGACGGCGACACCCCGAACGGTTACAAGGGCCTGCGCCACTCCCTGTCACCCGGTCACAAGAGCGAGGCCGCTGGCGGACTCGTGGTCATGCCACGTCCCGCGCAGCATGGCGGATTCCAGAGCCGCACCGCCGCGCGTGCAGATGACGATCTCGAGATGGATAACGACGGCCAGAACTCAAACAGCCCGACCGACAGGACTGGTGTTGTCTGCGGCGAGGATATAGAGCTCCAGGATGGAACGCAGGTGAAGTCCACCGACACCGTATCGGAATCGATCCTGTTTGTCGACGGCCGTTCAACCATCAAGCGCATCACGCTCAATCGTCTTACACGATTCATCCAGATATTCAATCACTTCGGCGGCAGGTCCGGTCTACTCGATGCGGGCGAGACAATAGACATAGCGCGTATGGCGCCCGATATCGAGAAGCGAGTGCGCGCGCATTATGTCAGTCTGGAAAAGCTGCCAGCCGGGAAGCGGACCATCCAGCCAGTGTTCATCGTCGAGGTCAGAACACTTCTCAGCTTTCTTCACGGATAGGCGTTCGACGTGCGCGTTGGCATCGATCTGGGAACGACGTTCAGCTGCATCGCGTACGTTGACGCTCGCGGGCAGCCAAGGGTGATACCAAGCGAGACTGGTGCCGACACGACCCCGTCGGTCATTGCCTTCGACGGTCGTCGTGCGTGCGTTGGACAGAGTGCGGTGATGATGAAATCGTCCGCCCCGACTCTGGTACGTGAGTTCATCAAGCGTGACATGGGCAAGCCGGTCGAGGCGAGTGATCTGGATCCATTACTCGCGGAGGCTAGCGATGGTCTGCCCGCCGAAACCGCGCCGCATGAATTCGGTGGTTTCAAATACGGCGCCGCGGGCATGTCTGCGATCATTCTTCGCAAGCTCAAGCGGGATGCGCTACGATTCTTCGTGCGCGAGGGTCTGGTTCCCGCGGATCTGAAGGAGAGCGACTTCGAGCTGGAGGCCGTGATTACCGTACCGGTGTATTTCCATGAGCGCGAGCGGCGCGAAACCAGGCTGGCGGGCTACGCCGCCGGTCTCAAGGTGATCGGGATCATCAACGAGCCGACCGCCGCCGCTCTCATGTATGGACTGCTGGTACCGGAGCGTCAGCGCGTCATGGTATTCGATCTCGGTGGCGGGACATTCGACGTCACCGTGTTGCAGATCGAGGGAGAGAACGCCACAGTACTCACGTCCGACGGCGCCAACACACTCGGCGGTAAGGACTGGGACTATGTGATCGACCAGTATCTTCGCGATCTTTTCGCCAGGACCACCGGAACCGACTACCCTGAGAACGAGCGAATGGCGTTCCAGATGCGGTCACACGCAATCGCGGCGAAGCTTGCGCTGACGGACGCCGAGTCCACCACCGTCAACGTCGAAGCCAACGGCAAGAGGATCACACCGACACTGTTTCGGAGCGCCCCCGCGGATGCGATGTTCGAAGACGCAATGTTCGATGACGATCCCGCGCCGTTCTACTTCGAGTGGGCCGCGACCGATCTGGTGCTCAGAGCGCGGCAGATATGCGAGCAGATGATCCGCAGTGTCATGCTCCCCACTCCTGGTGGTGGCGAGCGACCGATGACGTGGCGAGACATCGACGAGATCGTACTCACCGGCGGCTCCTCCAGGATGCCAATGATTCCAGAGATGCTGAGAAAGCTGACTGGAAAATCAGTGCGCCGCGCAACGGACGGATTCAGCTTCGATACCGCGGTCGCGTTGGGCGCAGCGCTGTACAGCAACAAGCATCAGCGCGTTCACGACGTTCTGTCGCACAGTATCGGTGTTGAGATCGAACGTAACGGTCGGCGTTATGTAGATCCGTTGATTCTCAAAGATACGCCGCTGCCGAGTAGTGGCACGCGTCAGTATACCGGGAGAAAGGGCGCGGTTCTGCGACTGTTCGAAGGTGAATCTTCCGCTCCTGACGAATGCCGCGATCTGGGAAGCGTCGAGCTCGACACCGACAATTCCAACGTCGACGTTCACTTCAACGCAGACGTGGACGGTGTACTATCGATTACCGCGTACTACCCTCCGAACAGACAGAAAACTTTACGGCTGCAACATGATCTGTTCGATCACGGAAATCGCGCACAGCTGCTGCGGGACAGGGTACAATCCATAACTGTTGAGCCGTGAGCTGCGCGTGAGCGACACTACCGGAAACGCCACCGGCAACAATGACGCAGACGCCTCGCCAAACCGGCTGCCGGAGCCTGACAGAAATAACGGCAATAGTGCTCCCTATCTGCCGGGCCCGGCCGTCAAGGCCGTATCACACGCGCCGCAGCCAGACAAGTCGCGCCTCAATGGGCAGCTCAATACTCAGCCGACTGATCGGCGCGGCCGTATAGCCCTGTTCACGGCCGACCGGAACGCCACCAAGCTCCCGGATGACTTCGGCACCAGCGATGGAGATTGGCAGACTGTCCGGGATGATGACCCGTTCACGCGACTGTATCTCGATCCTGACCAGCCTGAGCTGATCACGGCCGAGCGAACTCAGCAGCAATTCGAGTTGCTGAATGCATTCTGGGACGAGAAGATGCAGCTGCTCAATCGAGGAGCTGGTCGTGAATCGCTCGTCCGCAAGTACGGCGGCCCGGAGCACAGCGAGTCAGCCATGCGTGGCTATACACGTCGACTGCAGCAGGCGTGGGATACACTCAAGGACACGGGTCGAATTCAGGCCGCACTTCGTAAGCGGGATGACGAGCGACGCGACAGGGCTCTTGTAGTGATCCGCCAGTCCATGGACGACATGATCGCGGATCACGCGTTCGTCGTCGCGGAGTCGAGCCGGTTGTTTGCCAGAGGTGCGGGGGCTGGGCTGCGGGACGAAGAGATCGCTGATTTTGTCGCCGCGACGCTCAGACAGGAATCATTCGTCCCCGCCGGAAACCCGCAGGGAGAGACGTTAGCCGAACGGCTGCAATCGTGCGACTGGTACCGGACGGGGCATGCTCCTCCCACACGAGCCGGCGTGCTGCCGTTCAAGATTGGTTCGCATCGCGCCCACTCCGTGAGAGAGTTGATCGACGCGTGCGACGCCGAGCCGGACGTTGCTCAGGATTATCTGTTCGCGGGCGATATCGCTGGCTGGCTGGGCGGCCCACTGGAAGAGGGAGGGCTCGCCAGGAGCACGCGTGAACTGGTCAAACAAAATACCCCGGGGCGAAACGCGCTTGAGCTCTTCGTCAGGTCGCTGTCCCGTGACCAGGGGCTGCCGGCGGAGCCCGACTTCGAGCTCCCCGCCACACTCAATTTCGGATTGGTGCCGATCGGGTCCGTTCGTAAGCTGCAGCTCGGACTTCGGTCCACCAACTCTCGGCGCGGCTGGGGCACGTGCACGCTGATCCCAGCGCTACCGGGATTGAGTGTGACCAGAAGCTTCTCGATAACCGACGGAGCAATCGAGCTCGACCTGACGACCTTCGATGCGCAGCCAGGAACGTATGGCACAGATCTGCTGATTCAGATCGAGGGCGGCAGGTCCAGAACGATCCCGGTTCGCTTCCACGTTGCCAAAGCGACGCTGCGCGTGGTACCGGACAGCATCGACCTGGGCACACTCGACTTCGGCCGGACGTACGAGACTGTGCTCGTCGTGGACACCGTGGAAGGAGATGCAACTCTCAAAGTGGCGTACTCCTCCGACCGCCCCGGCGACGCGTTGACAATCACCGGCGATGAGATCGGCAAGCAGTGCACCGCGAATGTCAGACTCGCCACGAGTAAACTGCGAGCCGGTACCTCGGGACAGGGTCTTGTTCACATCGCAACAAACGTCGGCGCTGTTGACGTACCAGTCCGGTATTCCATCACTCTGAACAGAACGCACGCAATCCGCTGGGCGGCCGGTGCCGCGGTGATCGGTGCAATTGCACTGGGATTGGTCCGTTGGATAATGGCCGGAAGTAATACTGAGCTGACCGGTTGGATCAGCGGACTCACGATGTCAGGACCGGTCTTCGTCACAGGTTTCGAGTTGGGGTTGTGCATCCTGCTCGTATCCTTCGTCGCGTCGGGGATCGCGAAGAGAAAGAGGAAGAAGAAGTAAGTGCAGGTAATCCTTGGCATCATCGCGGCCCTGATCGTCGCATGGCTCGGCTACTTCGCCTTGGGGCTGGTCGGGCAGTTCTGCATTCTGGCGCTTGACACGATGGCGCGTGGCTTTGGCGTGAATGATCCAGTGCTCGGATGGATCTTCGTTGGTGTTGTATTCGGCGCGATCATGGGATTGCGCTACGGCCTTCGGCGCGCTGGAGCACCCATCAGTAGAACGCGCTCAGCGTTACTGCTGGCGATACCCGCGATTGTGTTGGGTTCAATCGGAGCGGCACGTTCATCACTGCCTTCGCACCTCCAGCATACAAGCACAGCTTTTGTACCGATCCGACCGGTGCAGGAGAACCGCGATCCGTATCGTCCCCCCGTCGCCGCGAAGACGGCTGGCCGCTCCGGTGTTGGAGCATCGCAAACGACCCGAGTGCCGGTTCCAAGTATTCCCGTACCGGAGGCAGCGGAGCCAGCAAAGCCCGCGCAAGAGGTTACCGCGGCCGCTCCCGACCGATGCTATGGGGCCGAGGGTATCTCCTGTACGATAGTACCGGAGCAGGAGCAGCAACCAATACAGGAAGCTTACAACTCGAGTCTCGATGCCGTGAACCAACGGGACATCGCTCGTGCACATGCGAGCGTGTCGCGCGCCAGCCAACTACTAGAGCCATGGCTGCAGCGATCACCCGATGATCCGTGGGTGGCGCGAACCAGCCGGCACCTGAACACCATCAGCAGCGACATCCGAACTGTTTGTAACTCCGCAAACAGAAAAGGTGAACAACTGCCGGGGTGTTAACGGCGCAGCGCCCTGTGCATTATTGAGCGGACCACAATAATACACAAAGCGCTACTAATAAGCTGTTGCTACTGGAACGTGATGAATACGGGCGCTGGGTCGAGATGAACGATCTGCTCGGGGGTGAGCATTGGGTGATCGTTCTTGTAGAACAACTTGAACCCGGTGAACTGTACCGGCTGCATCCGCTCGTACGCTTCGTATGAATCGCGCTTGAGCCACGGCGGCCCGAATCCATCCATGTTGATGACGACCTGTACCTCTGGCACAGGCCGTATCTCACGATAGTTGGTGAGCATCTTCTGCGTGAAGCGGTGCACGACGAGGATCTTGGGGTTCAGATGGTTCTGTTTGACGAGATCCGCAAGAGTTCTGATCGCGTAGTTGATCTCTTCAGCATCCATGACACCGATCTTCCGGCCAGGCACGACGCCTTCGGAGGCATGGTGCATGGAGAACTCCGGGTCCAGCGCCAGGTGCACGTACGGCCGTTTGAGATACGGGATCAACGGCTGCAGCTCCGACTGCACGGTGCTGCTTCCCACCTGCACGTCGAGAAAGATGATGTACCCCTTGCTCTCGGCCAACTTGCACCAATAGTCAATGAGCGAGTCTCTCATCCGCAGTCGGTACGTATTGTTCCGGCCAGGCGCTCCCTGCGCCACCGACACGATGAGGTGCAGACCGGGTTGAACTGGCTTGGACGGATCGGCCGCGGCGAAGGCCCGCACCTCCTGCTGCAGCTTGGCCAGCATCACCGGCTCCGGGTATTCGCCCAGCACACCCATGCGCTTGGACAGCGGGTTGCCGTAATACACGACGACGCGCTTGCCCGGGAGAATGGAATTGGGAAGCGGCGTTACAGTGAATGCGGGCGCCGGCGGCGTGCGATGGACGATCACATGATCAGCATCCGCGTTGGAGCTGGACTTGGCGGACTTGCTGCTCTTGCTGGACTTGGTTTTTACGCTGGTTTTGGTGGTGGTCTTCTTCCCAGAGTCACCCTGGACC
>JBPCNJ010000154.1:0-4743 GCA_051001375.1 Gemmatimonadaceae bacterium | reverse complement strand
ACGTATGCCCACGGTGGACCGCGCCCGCAACTGGGCGCCCGCCGAACGGAATTCGCCGGGTCTTTGCCTATGCACCGCCGTGGGCCAGGCGATGGAAATTTCTTGCTGGTGGGCGCCCCGCGAGGTACATCCCCAAAAGCACAAACGCTCCGCCCACAACTTCCATCATGGTGACGTGCTCGTTCGTAAAGAGGACCGCCAGGATCGCAACCAGGATCGGCTGAACATAGGCGAACGCACCGACCTTGGACGCGGTAAGCCTGCTCAGAGCGAAAGCATATAGTACATACGCGATCACCGATCCACCGAGCGCCATGAACCCGAGTCCCCGCCAGGCGCGGAGTGGAACAGCGCTCCAACTGACTGCGGCAACTGATCGCACTGTAAACGGCAGCATGAGCAGGGCGCCCAGGCCAAACACAAACGCATTCAGGGTGAGATGGTCGTACTTGCCAGCGATCCTCTTTTCAAGAGTTGTGCAACCTGAAAACGCGACCGTACCGGCGAAAACGATCGCATCTCCGACCAGACTGGCCTGCGCGCCTGGCCCTGACTTCTGCGTGACGAACAGCACTATGCCGCCCAATGATATCAGCGTTCCGGTAGACTTCAGAAGCGTAAGCTTCTCCACTCCGGTCGCCACTGACAGGCCGAAGATGATTATGGGACCGAGTCCGCCGATGAGCCCCGCGTGCAGCACGGAAGTCCTCCCCAGTCCGGTCACGAAGCACAACTGATTTATGGTGATACCAAGGGAGGCCAGGAGTGCAAGGAAGAGCCATTCCTTGAGGCCCGAAGGAACACGCGAGTGCCTGCCGTGGGCGAGGAAAATGCCGGCCAGCATCAGGGCAGCGGCTGCAACCCTCAACTGAGCAAGTGCGGGAGGTGCGAAGCCCAGCAAGGCGAACTTTCCGGCCAGGAAGTTCCCCGCAAACAGACACGTCACCAGGAATATCGAAGCGTACGCCAGTGCGTGACTGGTATCGTGACCAGTGCCGTGGCCAGTATCGTGACCGCTGCTCGGCTGGGAAACGGCCGTGTTCGGCGGCGCGCTTTTTGCGCGCGGTAGCTCGTTGGACACTGGTCTATCTGCCATCAAGTTTGCGGAGGAAGCATGCACGTCGAGCTATCGCGATACGGGTCGGGTATAGATATATAGGTGTCACGACGCTCGCCGCGTGCGTAGCGCTGGCCGCCTGCAAAGCAAAGGATGCCGCGGTGACCGACACGACATCGGCGATGAGCGCTACGACGAACACCGCCACGGGCGATACGTCCGCAATGGGTGGTATGGCGAACGCCGGTGCTACGACTGGTGCCGCAGCAGGCGGACAGCTGTCAGACGCCAACATCGCCGCCCTGGTGGATGAGGTAAACATGGGAGACAGCGCGCTCGCTGCATCTGCGCTGCCCAAGCTCACCAGCACGGGCGCGAAGAACTTCGCCAAGTTGATGATGGGCGAGCACCACGCGATTCACGTTCAGGGATTGCAGGTGGAGAAAGCACAGAACATCACGCCAGTGCTGCCGACCCCGGATCCGTTCAAGCCAGCCGTCGAAGCCGAGCAGGCCTCGCTGAGCTCTATGCCACAAGGCGCGGCTTACGATTCGACGTACATCGCGCACGAAGTCGGAATCCACCAGGCCGTCATCGACTGGGCTGGCAAGAACCCACCGCAGAATGCAGCTTATCAGCGGTATCTCAAGACGGCGGGCCCGGTGTATCAGAAGCACCTCGATCACGCACTGGCGCTGCAGAAGACGATGAGCGGCTCCAAGCCGTAGCCCAGTGTTGATCCAGGAGGGATGATGGCACCGTCATCCCTCCTGGACCAGAGGGGAGCACATGGTTGTCACTAAACGAGCGTATGATCCGTCCGCGCCGTCGGACGGCCATCGCGTACTGATCGACCGGCTCTGGCCGCGCGGCGTGTCGAAGGTGAAGGCTCATCTCGACGCGTGGGAGAAGGATGTCGCGCCATCCACCGAGTTGCGTGAGTGGTACGAGCACGATCCAGCGAAATGGCCGGAATTCCAGAAGCGCTACAAGCTGGAGCTCAAGGCACCGGCGGCGAAAGCTGTGCTCGATGATCTCGTGCGGCGTGCGAAGCGTAGCCGCGTTACGCTCGTGTACTCGTCGCGCGCCGCCGACATCAGCGACGTCGCGGTGCTCGAGAAGCTGCTCAGCCGGCGAGTAAAAGCGGCGGATAGCGCGAAGAGCGCAAAGCCGACAGAGCGAGTGAAGCGTGCGACCGGATCCAGGAAGTAGCTGGACGAGCCAAGTGGCACGGAGCGCAGCGCACCGCGTCCGGCCGCAGCTGCGTATGGTGGCCGTCGCGCTCGTCGCGTGGTCGCCGACATTTGCGTGCAGTCGAGATAATCACAGTCTGGATGGCCAGCAATCTGCGCGACAATCTGCGCAGCCACCCGCGCATGGTAATGCAACTTCGGCCGTCCAGCGCCCCCGCGCCTCGGCGTCGCCAGGGTCGCAAATCGATTCTGTGCTATCCGACTCGCTCAGTGTGATCATTGCGCGGCAGGTGGCCGACACCGCGCGGCCTTCGGACGTCACCGAGCACGAGTGGCACCACGTCCAGAGCCTGTACCGAGCAGCTTTGTATGCGCCGCTCTGGACCGACGGTACTGACCTCTCATCGCGGACGAAGTCGCTCGCCCTCGCCCTCGCCCATGCCGATGAAGATGGCTGAGCTTGACGGCGTATCCCGTGGCAGCCCTGGATTCGGCGCTGGCGCAGCTACGTCCCGAGCAGCGGGGATACGCGGGGTTGCGGCAGGCGCTGGGCCGCTACCGCCAGATCGTGGCGAGCGGAGGCTGGCCACAGGTCGCTAGCGGTCCCGTACTCCACGTGGGTGACAGTGCGGCGACCGTGCCGGCCTTGCACCGTCGGCTCGCGGCGGAGGGCTTCCTCCCGTCCGGAGCGGCGACCGGGAGCCCGGTGTACGATTCGGCCGTCGCGGCGGGAGTCGCCACATTCCAGGCCCGACGCGGTCTGGCGGTGGACAGCACCGTCGGACCGGGGACGCGCGAATCGATGAACGTGACCGCCGAGCATCGAGTGCTGCAGATCGCAGCCAATCTCGAGCGCTACCGCTGGCTGCCACACGACCTCGGTGGGCGCTACATCCTGGTCAATATCCCTGGCTTTCACCTCGCGGCATACGACCAGGGGAAGCCAGTGCTGGAGATGAATGTCGTTGTCGGCCGGGACTACGGCGGCCGGGCGACACCGATCTTCAGCGACTCGATAAGCTACGTGATCTTCGATCCATACTGGAACGTGCCGGAGAGCATCGCCCAGCAGGAGATCCTGCCCAAGGCACATCGGGATCCGTCGTATCTCACCCGGAGCCGCTTCGAGATCGTCAAGGGGTCGGGAGCGGACACGACGGTGATCCCCGTCTCATCATTGAGCCGGTCGGAGCTGGCGCCCGGGAATTTCCGCTACAGGATACGCCAGGAGCCAGGCCCAAAGAACTCACTCGGCCGGGTGAAGTTCATCTTTCCGAACGATTACAACGTCTACCTGCACGACACTCCCGAGGACCAGCTCTTCGGTAAACGCGTTCGCGCGTTCAGCCACGGGTGCATCCGCGTGCAGGAGCTGGCGCAATTGGCCGCATTCGTCCTCGGCCCCCAAGGGTGGACGGCACCCAAGGCAACAACCGCAATGGACGCCAGTAAGTGGCAACGCGTGGACTTGAGCCAGAAGATCCCGGTGTACATCGCGTACTTCACCACGTTCGAGCGAGGCGGGGAGCTGTCCTTCCGACCGGACGTGTACAGCCAGGACGAACCACTCATCCGCGCGCTCGGCCCCGTACAGGTACAGCCGGGACCTGCGCCGGTCGCCAACCGGCTGGAGAAGTTGGCAGGGCAGGTCAGTCGGCCTTAGTCGCTCCTAGCCTATCACATTGAGACGATTGACCGCATCGTGAAACGCGCGTAGCTCACGAACGAGATCGACGAGCGGATAGCTCCCGTTGGCGCCGCTCGGGCTGGGAAGCACCCACACGCCAGCGCCAGCCAACGCGTGTAACTGCGGGCCTACTTGCGCCTTCGGGCGACCGAACGCTGTGCGATAGGCGCCCACACCGAACACCGCAACCCAACGTGGGTGGTAAGTGCGCACGGTACGAGCGAGCCTGCGCCTGCCGGCCACGAGCTCCGATGGTGCAACCTCGCGAGCCGTCGCAGTGGCGCGGCGTACCAGGCTCGTAATTCCGTAGCCCGACCCAAGCAGCTCGTCGGTTTCATGCGGTGCCAGCAGTCGCTCCGTGAATCCGGCCAGGTGCAGCGCAGGCCAGAATCTGTTGCCAGGCCGGGCGAAGTGATGCTGTGCCGCCGCGGAGTAAAGCCCGGGGTTAATGCCGCAAAAAAGAACAGTAAGTCCGGGTGCAATAGCGGCCGGTATGCGATGCCCTACCGCGGCGCGCATCGCGTCAGCCTCTGGTGCGCGCTCTCCCAGTGGCGATCGCAGTGGCGATCTCATGGCCTGTACCGCGGTGGCGCCTCAGCTGGAGAGTTTCTTGAGAGCAGAGCCTTTGTGCATCGCAATGTGATCCGTCTTGTCACTCTTGATCTCGTACTGCGGTTCATCCTTGCTCGCATGAACCTTGTACCCTTTGAATTCGATCTCGGATGTGATCACTTTGCTTATCGTACCGCTCACGTGACCAGCCTCAGAATTCCAACTGACGTGATCGCCCACCTTGAAGTGCTTTG
>JBPCNJ010000153.1:0-4149 GCA_051001375.1 Gemmatimonadaceae bacterium | reverse complement strand
CGCTGGCAGGCTTTGGTCCCGCTGGTATGCTGTGCGTGTCCTCTCACCTCCTTACAATGGGGTAGCGAATTATGTGGGCTACGTCTTTCGCACAGCACGTTACTACCCGGTCGGGACGCGAGCCTGGGCGTCGGTTACGGGCGATAGTGGCGCTCTCACTTGT
This sequence comes from Gemmatimonadaceae bacterium, assembly GCA_051001375.1. GTDB lineage: Bacteria > Gemmatimonadota > Gemmatimonadetes > Gemmatimonadales > Gemmatimonadaceae > Fen-1247. The sequence continues at coordinate 3,986 of JBPCNJ010000153.1, read as the reverse complement.
GGCGATAGCTGTGGTGCCGCTCGCGCCCGCTGGGGCCCGCGCGCAGACCGGCGCAAGTTCCAGCAGGGCCTCCGTCTTCGACGGTGCAACCCGGACGTTTAGGTGTTCCGTTAACACCTCAAGTGCCGGCACCTCGAGCGCGGCCTGCCCGCCTACGGCGTTCAACGGTAGCACGAGCTCCGCGAGCACCAGTTCGACCAATGCCGCCCGGATCGAGACCGCTACGATGGCCATAATGCAAACGGGCCCGACCGGGTCAGCGTCCAGTAGTGCGGGAGCACTTTCAACGCAGTTCAGTTCACTTACGGTGACCGGGACACCGGGAACTGGTGATCGGCTCATCTTTCATTTCCTTACCAGTCAGTCGCTCTTGGGGAGCGGCGGCCAGAACACCGACGCGTCTGCCGTGTCGCACCTCGTCGTTTCTTCAAACGGCGTTATCTCGTATGTCGACAACCGAGTCTTTGGCAATGGCACAACGGACCCGCTTCTCTTCTTCGGAGGCGCCACTCCGTCGGCGGGCGGATTTGACCTGTTTCTCCCGTTCTCGTCCGGAGGCACCTTCAGCTATCTCTTCGCAACACAGGTCCTGGGGGGCTTGGACAATTCGGTGCCGGGCACAACGCTCAACGCCTCGATCACGACGCAACTCGCGGGAATCGACGCACTCACCGCACAGGGCGGCTACATCGCCTCAGCAGCGTTCGATCCCACCACTGGCCTTGGTACGATCAACTTGACGAGCACCGTGCCCGAGCCCAGCTCGATGGCTCTCTTGGCTACAGGCCTGGTCGGACTCGTCCCGATAGTGCGACGCAGGCGCGTCTAGCAACAAGTGGCGCAGCCACATTCTAAGCACGATTGCGGCGGATTAGCCAGGGGTGGCTCATTACCGAACCGCGCGTCGGGGCTGCAGGATTCACACGGCCGCGCCACGTTCTGGCGAAGTAGTGCTTCTGTGAAGCGGCACCCCATGTCAAGCCCACGGATGCGGGTCTGACGTAGGTTGCCGTGCTTGCATTGCAGCAGCGCGTTGGAATAGACGCCCTACTCCTACTTCACACCGGTGCCTCACGTCTCGTTGCGAGGTGCGTCAGCCTTCTGTTCGCGCTCTGTGGTGGCGACAAATGTCGCCGGCGCATTGGGGGCATGCGAAGGTACAGTGGCGCCATCTAAGAAACGACCCTCGTGCTGCGAGCCATAGCACTACACGCGCTCACCGTCCCAGTCGTCACCCACGCACGAGCTGCGGGGCACTCACCATGGTTCAGTAAAATTATGATCGCGTCATTGTCATCTCATGCAGCAGCGCGCTCCTGGTCCAGATCCTGGTCCGTTAGGTTCGTGGTGGTTACCCGAGCAGTCGCATCAGCAGTCGCATCAGCAGTCGCATCAGCAGTCGCATCAGCAGTCGCGTGCCGCACTGCACCATACACCTCGCCATGTACTGCTCCATACACGGTGCCGTTGCGCCACATCGCGTACAAGATGCCCGCGAGCCGGCGTGCGAGAGCGACGACAGCCACGCGCTTACCGCGCCGCGCCGCTACACGCAGCGCCCACGCCTGGAGTACGGCCGCAGCGGCTCGCGTTGAGCGCAGCACGCCCCATGCTGCCTCGACCAGGAGCCAGCGCACGCGAGCGTTCCCCGCCTTCGTGATCGCGCCCCGGTGTTGCTTCTCGCCCGAGCTCGTCTCCCTCGGCACCAGCCCGAGATACGCCTCCACCTGATGCGCACCGGCGAAGCGCTTCACATCATCCAGCGTCGCCACGAAGGCCGTCGCCGTCACCGGTCCCACGCCGGGCACCGTCATCAAGCGCTGGACGACTGGGTCGCCTTAAGTGATAACGGCGATGCGTGCGTCCGCCGAGGCGATCTCCGCGTTGAGCGGTCGGAGGAGTGCCACCAGGGGTGCGATCTCGCTGGCCAGAGTGTCCGAAATGTCGACCACAGCGAGTCGCTCGAGAATGCGATGGCTCGGGCCACTGGCGATCCTCAGACCGTCGCGACGCACGAGCGCCTTAAGGAGCGCGATGTAGCGCGTCCGCGTGCGGACCAGGGACTCGCGCACGGCGAGTTCCGCGCGTACGTGGCGCTGTGTATCGGAGGAGCGGTGCGCCGGCCGATACGCTCCGAGCTTCGCCGCCTGGGCCAGGGTCCGCGCATCTCGCTTGTCGGTCTTCACCCGACGCGAGCGGGTAGCATACATCAGTGCGAAATTTGGGTCGGCCACGATTACCTCGTGCCCGAGATCCTCCAGACACCGCGCCACCCACTCGCTCTCAGCCGAGGCTTCCAGAAGGATGCGAGCTGGGGACCGGTTCCCAAGCACCGCGGTGAAACGTTCCCTCGTAGTCGAGATCCGGCGCTCGACAATCCCGCCGTCCTCGGTCAAGATGCAGAGTTGGCTCTCACGCTTGTGCAGATCGAGTCCTATCATATCCTTCGGATCCATTGCGACTGTCCTCCACGTCGTTCCACGTTGTGCTGCTCTTGACCGCGTTCGTTGTTGTGGGGCTTAACGTGCCACCACGCCTCGTGGATGGCCAGCCGCTTCATCCTATCTAGGTAGTGTCTGACAAAAGGTTCGCGGTCCGAGCGATGAGCGCCAGGGAGACCATCGCGCTGTAGCGGACGGCGAGCTTCTCAGCTCGAGCGGCGATGCGGCGGAGCCGCTTGAGCCAGCCGATCACGCGCTCGACGATGTTGCGAGCGCGGTCGAAGCGCGGTTTCCGCCCGCGCCGATGCGCACGAGCACGTACTTGATCACTCCGCTCAGGGATCACCTTCTGCACCTGATGCGCGTGACACCACGCGCGAATGGCTCGCGTGGAGTAGCCCTTGTCGCCCGCGAGCGCCGCGGGTCGCTGTCGCGGCGCGCCACCGGTGCCGCCCACCTGCACGGAGTCGAGCAGCGCTGCGCACTCGGTGCATTAGATGATCTGGCCAGCGGTGACGCGGAAGCTCAGGACCGTGCCTGCCCGGTCGCACACGACGTGGAGCTTACTCCCCCAGCCACCCCGGGAACTCCCCAGCGCGTGATCGTGAGGCTCGCGCCGGCGGATGCGTCCGCGCGTGTGCCGCGTTTTTTTTTCGCGCCCCGGCCGCTGCCGTGAGCGCGCGCACTGAACTCCCGTCCACGCAGCACACACTCCAGTCGAGCCGGTGCTGGCGCTGCATCTCGGCCAGGAGCGCTCGTCGGATTCGCTCCCACGTGCCGTCATCCGTCCAGCGTGCGAAGCGCTCGTACAGAGTCTGCCACGGCCCATACCGCTCCGGCGCGTCGCGCCACGGCACGCCCGTCGCCAACACCCAGAGAATCCCGTTGATCACCCGGCGGTGATCGGCCCACGGTCGGCCGCGCCGCCGGCGCTCGACCGGTAGAAGCGGTTCCACCACGGCCCAGGCCCCGTCCGTCAACTCATGCCTGCGTCCCACACCCATCGCCTGCTCCTGCAGCCCTCGCCAGGCAGCGCTGCAAAAACCGCGACAGATTTGTCAGACACTACCTAGCACCGTTCGGTCACTTCACTCTTCTGGAAGCGGATTGCACCATCGACCCGCGGAACGCTGACCACGTCTATGGGCGACGTTATCATCTGCGTCGTCATGCAACCGGGTCCCGGCGACGTCACAGTGTAGTGTACCACGGCCCCGGTCCCCTCGCGCGTGAGGCTGTCGAACCTGACCGTGTGTCCGCCGGTGCTCCGTTGGCCGAGTGCAAGTAAAACGACCATGTTGCGGGCCAGGTCAATCGACGGGGCGGGATTACCAGGAACTCCGGCATGCACCGTCTTCCAGGCTGCGGACAGCTCCGTTTCGTTTCGCAGGACGAGCTCCTGGCCTTCTGCGAAGCCGCTCGTGGGCGCTGAAAGCATCCGGGTGAAAGATTGCTGCGCGGAAGTCACGTTCGCTGCGTCCGGAGGAAAGGAGGATGTTGGCGCTGGCTGGTTGCAACCCGGGACGGCCAACGCGACAGCCGTGA
>JBPCNJ010000152.1:0-13900 GCA_051001375.1 Gemmatimonadaceae bacterium | reverse complement strand
GCTCAGGTGATACCATTCAGTATGGTGAATGACAGCTCGCTTCACAGCTCCCTACCTACCCTCGTCTCGACCGAGTGGCTTGCCGCGCGGCTTGGCGCGCCCAGTATCCGGGTAATCGACGGCTCGTGGTATCTCCCGTCCGACGGCCGGGACGCCGAGCGCGAATACGAGGCCGCGCACCTTCCGGGTGCGGTGTTCTTCGATCTAGATGCGTCGAGTGATAGCTCGACGCCGCTCCCCCACATGCTGCCATCGGCTGCCGAATTCGCGTCGCGGATGAGCGCGCTTGGGCTGGACGACGCAAGCAACAGCGTCGTGTACGACGGATCTGGTAGCAACCTGAGCGCGGCGCGGGTGTGGTGGGTGTTCCGCGTGTTCGGGCACCAATCCGTGGCCGTGCTGGATGGCGGGCTTGGCGCCTGGCGCGCCGAGGGACGCCCGCTCGAGTCGCGGGTTGTAATCCACAAGCCAGGCAAGTTCACCGCGCGATTGGACACGCGCCAAGTACGCGATCTCGACGCCGTTCTCGCGAATGTCGGTAGCGAGCGCGAGCAGGTCATTGACGCACGTGCCGCAGCCCGGTTCGCTGGCATAGCGCCCGAGCCCAGGCCCGGGATGCGCGGTGGCCACATTCCGGGCAGTCTGAATCTCCCGTACATGGAGGTCGTGTCGCCGAGCGGCACTGTGCTGCCGCTGGAGGTGCTGCGCCAAAAGTTGGATGCGATCGGCGTGGATCTCACGCGGCCAATCGTGCTCACGTGTGGCTCCGGGACGAGCGCGTGCGGCCTAGCTCTCGCTCTCGAGCTACTCGGCGCGCCAGAGGTCGCGGTGTACGACGGGAGCTGGAGCGAGTGGGGCGGTCGCGCGGACACCCCGATCGAGAACGGTCCACCACGCCCTGCATGACGTGATGTCCAGCAGCCTTGCGGGCTCCGGGCTGGCTGGCCCTTATTGCAGTGATATGCCAGGGTGGTATACCATTCCTAGCCGCACCTCGTATTACCTCACCGGCGCGGAATACTGGTGTAAGGAATATTGAGGATCGGGTAGTCCGCCCATCCCTTGTAATCGAAGTGCCACCACTCGGCGTGGTACACAGTGAACCCCTCCGCTTCCATGGCATGGCGCAGCAGCGTGCGATGCCACCGCTCCAGCGATGTGCCGCCGGGATAATTGGCGAACGCACGGTCTGAAGTCTCGTCGTAAGTGCTCACCATTTGCACCGGAGCACCGGTGGCGAAATCATAGAGCGATATGTCGGCTGCGGCACCGCGATTGTGTCGCGAGCCCTCGGCCGGATCGGCGACAAAGATCTTCTTGTCCTGTGGTACGGCGTCCCAGAACATCCGCGTCACATACCACGGACGATAGCTATCGTGGACGAGTATTCCGTAGCCCATCTTCTTGAGATTGTGATGCGCCCTTACCAGCGCTTCGGCTGCGGGGCGCTGGAGAAAAGCACGCGCTTCGGGATAGAAGCGTGTTCCGAGGAAATTGTTGGTTGTGGCGTAGCGGATCTCGAGGTGGATGGTGCTGTCGAGCGCCACCAGCTCCACGAGATCCGGAGTGCGCAGCGGTCGGGACTCGACCGGCGGCGTAGCGGCGCGGGCTTCCCGCTCCAACTCCGCAATCGGGCGTACCGGTGTGACTCGTAACTGATTTCCCGATGCGGGCCCAATCGCACGGCGTGGAAACCAGACGTTGCCAACGTGCACTCCAGTCACCGCCCCCAATCGATCAAACGAGAATGAAACCGGCTCAGCGTCATACAGCGACCCACGCGGGAACGTGAACGTGGAATCGGATGTGCGCGAGAGTGGCGATTGGAAGAACCACTCGATGAGTGCTTCGAGGTTGCCCCGATCCTCCAGGATGTACAGGATGTTGTAGTCCCACCCGTACTCACCGACGAGAGTGCGCAGCGCGGGGGTGGGTGGTACAGGCTTCGTGTCGGCGACCTTCGCGAAGCGCTGCCCCAGGGCTCCCATGGTTACGAGCGTGTCTCCATGTGGGACAAAACGCGCACCGTAGCCGAGCCGATCGTCGCGAACGAGCGTGTCGCCACGTTGCCGGAGCGCTCCGCGCGTGCCGCCGGTTGAGGAGCGTACAACCAGCTGCGTCGCGGTCGCCGGAGAATCTGACGGCGCTGTAACGTAGGTGAGCTCAAGGGCGGAGCTATCCGACACATACCGACCAGCGAGCCGAGTCGCCTGTGCGGGTGGAATGGGATCCGTACTCACCCACTCTGGAATGGGGCGATGCTGACGGGTAGCGAGCATCGCACGGAGCGCGGCGGTGGCGATGCGCGCCGTCACGATGTTCGCGGCGTCGAGCGTCGTGACCACGGCAACGCCGAGATGCTCGTCCGGGAGCATCATCGCCTCAGTGGCAAAGCCGTAGATCGCGCCACCATGCCCGATCATGCGCAGGCCGTCAAGTGTATCGACTCGAAATCCGATTCCATAACCTGTGCGTGTCCCCGCAGGCGCGAACTGCGGGACCCACATTGTTTCGACGGTGTTGGCGCGGAGCACGCGTGCGCGTGTGCCCTGTCCCCGCGTGAACATCGCGCTCATGAAGCGGCAGAGATCGGTGACGGTAGTGTAAAGCGATCCCGCGGGTGACTCGCCGAGCTGGAATCCGGGTGCCGGAAAGCGGCGGCCGTCGTACGTCCACATGTAACCGGTCGCCAGACGGGGTGCGAGTGCAGGGGTGAGTTCGAAAGCGCTCTCGTCCATTCCGAGTGGTGCGAGCACGTGCTGCGCGAGGTACGGAGCAAAACGCTCATGTCCCACGCGCTCGAGAACGTAACCCACGGTCGCGAGCCCAGCGTTTGAATACTTGATGTGGGTCGCAGGCGGATAGATGATCGTTGTGGAATCGAGACTCAACACCGTCGCGGCGAGCGGAGGCGAGGTGCTGTCGAAGTAGTTGCCGACCGGCGGCTCGCGCACGAGCCCCGAGCGGTGGGATGTAAGTTGACGCAGCGTGATGGGCGTCGTGATAGGCAGCTTGATATGCGTCGCTGTGTTCGCGCCGAGCGAACTGACTGGATGAAAATCGGGCAGGTACCGCGACACTGGCGCGTCCAGACTCACGCGTCCTTGCTCGACCAACTGCATGATGCCGATATCAGTAAACAGCTTTGAAACCGAGCCCACGCGATACACCGTCTCGGCTGTGGCAGCGACGTGCCGGACCGGATCGGCTTCACCGAAGCCGCGCGCCCAGACGATGCGGTCGCCATCCACGAGCGCTATCGAGACCGCGGGTAGCTGCTTGGCGTTCATCTCCGAGGTGATGACGCGTTCCAGATACGCCGCGACATCCGCGTGTGCCTGATCTGGCTGGACGGCTACGGGCCGTGTCTGGTTCTGGGCCACAGCGGATAAGGGCACAGCGCCGAGTAGCAGCGTGACAGCCAAGCGCGCGACAGCCAACCGCCATGCGTTGGCGATCCGTAGCCGCGTTGAATCAGTGCTACGCTTCCCAATCCTCGACATGTAGGCCCCTTATTTAATTGAATTCGCGAATGTAGCGCGTGATAGTTGTCAGTGACCGAGCGGGTGCGTGGCCCGCGATTAGCACGTCGTAAGGGCCATGGGTGTGCCGGTCAGCCGAAACGCCAGCCCAGCATGTTCCACTGGTTGAAGAAGAGAAACACGACGATGGCGGCCAGCGTGACGAGCGTAAAGTGCACGCGCCGTCCAGGTCCCCAGTACGATCGGCGCCATACCTGGATTGCGACAACGATCAGCGCGATCGTCAACAGCACGAAGATGATCGGCATCACGAGCGCAACTTTGAGCGACGTGGGGATTGCGGAGCCGAGCGTGGAGAGAGCGCTGGCCAGCACCACTCCCAGCACGATGAAGGTGAGGAAGAACCAGACCGCTGTCGCTACGGAGAGCCAGACCGCGCGTTTCGGTTCCTTCGGCATCGCCTTGATGTCCTTCCGGCGATAGTAGAGGGTCACCAGCGTCGTGAGAAAGAGGAGCGCTGAGACGCCAAGGAGCGTGTACCACAGGGAAGGCATCGCGTACCATGGTATTCGCTCTGTGCCCATGAATGGCAGTGCGTCGACCGACATTCGGGTCACGTTGCCCGAAGGGTCCTCGGTGAAACCGATCCGGTAGTTACCCTCGATTTGCTGGAACAGACTGTCACCGACCGGCGCGAACTGAGCCGGCTTTGCACCCAGCCCGGTGATCAACAGTCGCCCTGTCTTGGGCAGCACCGAAACGTTGATCGGCGGACTCGCCAGCATCAGGGCCTTGTCGATCTTGGTGGAGCTGTGTCGCGCGAAGCGATATGCGCCGGTGTACTTCTGCGCGGCCTGCGCGAAGTTGGCCGGCGCCGGCGGTATCGTGGATGGCGGCGCGGGGAAATACCGATCGAAGAAGGCCTGCAACGTGCCAGGCCGAACCGGCTCCGCGCCGCTTCCAACGTACGACATGAAGATGCCGACCTGCTTGTCGGGAATGAGGAACATCGCGGTGTGGAAGTACTGCGTGTCCCCTTCGTGCCCGATCACGCGCAGCCCGTTCATGCGTTGCTCGTAGAAGCCGAACGCCATCGCCGGGAGCCGCGGGTCATTGCCGAATGCCGTGGAGTGCATCAGCTGCGCCGTCTGCGGCTGCAGAATTCGGGCATTTCCGTACTGACCGTTCTGTAGATGCGCGATCATGAAATGTGTCATGGCGATTGCAGACATCGACCCCGATCCCGCCGGCCGGAATCCTCCCACGTACTCGAATGGCTTGGGCGTGTAGACGCCATTCTCGCGCGTGTATGCTGTTACGCCGTACGGTTTCAGGTCAGCCGGAAGCGGCTCCTGAAACGTTGCGTAGCGCATGTCCAGCGGATCCAGGATGTTGCGGCGGATGTAGTCGTCGAACGGAACATCGCTGACCTGCTGGACGATGAGTCCCGCGAGCGCGGCTCCGTAATTGGAGTACGATGACAACACGCCAGGCGGCCGCACTCGCGTCGGCATGTGCTGCTCCAGCGCAACTGCGATCGGTTGCACATGGCTCGAATCGACGATGAGATAACCGATCCCACCATCCTCGAAGCCGGCCGAATGGGTCAGGAGATTCCGGAGCGTGATCGGTTTGGCGAACGTGCTCGGGATCTGGAAGCCCTTGAGGTAAGTGTTGACGTCGGCGTCGAGGTTGAGCTTGCCCCGCTCGACCAACTGCATGACCGCGGTCCACGTGAACAGCTTCGAGGTGGACCCAATGCGGAAGAGACTCGTGGCCGGATCTATCGGGGTACCGTTGGCGATATTGGCATTGCCGTAGCCCTGCGCGTACAGCACGCGACCATCCTTGACCACGGCGACAACGGCCGATGGAATGTGTAGTTCTTCGACCTGTGACTTCATCACGCCGTCGAGGAAGGCGCCAAGGGCGGCGGTGTCATCGAGAACCTGCGCCCTCGGCATTGTGGTGAGCGATGCGGCGCCCGATTTGGTTGTAGGACCGTTCGCGGTGGGCCTTCCCTCACTGGGTGTTTGTGCGCTCGCGGCGGACGCGCAGAGCAGACAGAGCGCAGCTGCCAATCTCGAGCGGGGCACACATCTCTTCTGTCCTTGCACCATGTCGCGCTCCCGAAGTTATACGTGACTCACGTCGTGCACGGTCGCATCAGCCGCTGGTATACAATAACGGTATACCGCGATGCCGCAAGATGTGTGTACCGGAGGTGCACGGGAGGGATGCACACCAGATCAGGAGTTTTCGGTCGGCCTACAACAACGATGTCGCACGCAGAGGCAACTATACGCGCGAGCTGTTGGGTGAAGCTGTTGAGTGAAGCTGTGCTAGCGCTTCCTGGCCGTGGCTCGCTTCGGCACGAGCTTGGGCGGCACGAGCTTGGGCGGCACGAGCTTGGGCGGCACGAGCTTGGGCGGCACGAGCTTGGGCGGCACGAGCTTGGGCTCGGCTTGTAGAGCACTCGGACCCCACGCCTCCCAGTTCCCACGCTCTCCGTGCTGCGCGATGTGCCGGGCGAGCCGAGTGGCGGCATTGTTCCAGTTAGTCTCGACGGCGGCCTGCGCTGCATCGGGATCGCCTCTGGCGATGCTGGCCGCGATCACTTCATGCTCCTTTACAGAGCTGGATATCTCGTCCAGCAACACGCTTGCGTACAGCCGCGAATAGCGCTCGGTCTGCGGCTTGATTGCGCGGTGCAACGTGAGGAGACGCGGGCCCACGATCTCCTCGACGTATGTCTGATGAAACGCGAGGTCCAGGTCGAAGACTCGTCCCGCGTCGCCTCGCTTGCGCGACTGTGCGGAGAGCTCACGGTTCAGCTCGCGCAGTCTGGCAACGATCTCCTTTCTGCGAGGGGCGGGCAGCATGGCGGCTATCCGCGCGGCGAGTCCTTCGAGGTGTCCGATTATGAAGAACACCTCCTGGCCGTCGTCCAGCGTGAGCGGCGCCACGATGAGCCGTCGCTCTCTCCCACGTCCGTACGAGGCTACAAAGCCCTCCTGCTCGAGCCGGTGCAGGGCACTACGCACGGGTGTCCGGCTCAGTCCGAGCCGCTCTGCCACGACGCGCTCGGAGATGCGCGAACCAGGCGGGAACTGCCCCCAGACGATCACGCTGCGGAGATCATGATAAGCCCGCGATACGTTGTCCAGCCTCTCCCCGGAGCCGGTCTGGTCGTCGTCGCCCCGCTGTCGTTGGAGCTGTTTCTTCTGAGGAGGGCTGGATACGGATTGCGGCACGGTCCCAAACCATACTGCGATCGCCATACCGGCGCAAGCGCGTCGCCGTCCGGTGGGCTCCATGGGACCATGTCGGACGGATAATCGTGGGTACCGGTCTGGTCCACCGTTGTGGTATACGACATCGAACCGTATGTTATTCCCGCACCTGCTCGTGCTAGCTCATGCGTTCATCTCCTCTTCCCGACATCGTGCTAAACGATCCCACGAGTCACCCGATTTCCCAGGCGTCACCCGCCGTAGTCGTCGACGACGGCGCGGACATCACGATCCGGCCGTTAACGTCCCTGGCAGATTGTCAGGCGTGTGTGGCGCTGCAGGACGAAGTGTGGGGACCGGAATACGGCGACGCGATCCCAGCATCCCTGCTCCAGGTCGTGACGTACGTGGGCGGCATCGTTGCTGGTGCGTTCACGCCCGAGGGCGATCTCATAGGCTTTGTGTTCGGGCTTGCCGGGCCTATCGACGGCGAGATTGGCCACTGGTCGCACATGCTCGGAGTCCGTGAGTCAGCGCGGAATGCCGGAGTCGGCCGCATGCTCAAGGAATACCAGCGGGCTGAACTGGCGCGTTGCGGCATCGCGCGCATGTACTGGACATTCGATCCACTCATGGCCAAGAACGCTCACCTGAACCTGAACCGCTTGGGTGCGCGTGTAGTGGAGTACGTGCAGAACATGTACGGCACCACCGGAAGCCCACTCCATCACGGGCTCGCGACCGACCGGATAGTTGTCGTATGTGCAACCGGTCTCGAACCACGCCAACCCGCGTACACCGCCGCACCGTCGAGCGATCGATGTCCCGTGCTGACACCCGAACCGCAGGACGGAGATGTCGTATTTGGCACCGATGATTCGGAGCGTCCATCGACGCTCTGGATCGAGGTCCCGGAAGACATCCAGCGGGTCATCGCCAGTGCGCCTGCAGCGGCCACCGCATGGCACGCGGCAACACGCGAGAACTTCGAGTGGGCACTAGGGAATGGCTATTCCGTGACGGGGCTACACCGCGACCCCGTCACCTCGCGTGCCTTCTACGTCTTCGAGCTGGATCAGCAGACATCGTGATCTTCTACCGTTGCTTCCAGAGTTGCTTGCAGAGTTGCTTCCAGAGTTGCTTCCACCGCTAATAGCCCCAACGGCACACATGCTCTGTATCGATCGCATAACGCTTCGCGAAATCCGGCTCGCACTGAAGGAGCCGTTCCGCATCTCGTCCGGTCTCGTGCACGAGCGGCGCATTGTGTTGCTCGAGCTGACAGATCGCGACGGCGTGACTGCCTGGTCGGAATGTGTTGCGTTCCATCTGCCGTTCTACAGCCCGGAGACCGTCGACACGGCGTGGCTGGCCATCCGCGAGTGGCTCGCGCCGCGAGTGCTTGGCCGCGAGTTCAGCGGCCCCGAAGTGATCCACGAGACTCTCGATGCGAACATCCGCGGTCACAACATGGCCAAGGCAGCACTCGAAATGGGATGCTGGGGTGTTGCCGCGGAGGCAAGGGACGTTTCGCTTTCCGCGCTCCTCGGCGGGACCAGGGATCGGGTTCCCACGGGGATCTCGCTCGGCATCCAGCGTGAACCCGCGTTGCTGGTTCAGTGTGCGGAGGCAGCTGTGGCTGCCGGATATCGCAAGATCAAGGTGAAGATCCAGCCGGGACAGGACGTCGAGTATGTCCGCGCCGTGCGCAACGCGCTCGGACCCGCGATCGGGCTGATGGCCGACGCGAATTCGGCGTACACGATTGATCAGGCCGATCATCTCGCGCAACTCGACGCTTTCAATCTCATCATGCTGGAGCAGCCGCTAGGCGAGGATGATCTGGTGAGACACGCTGCGCTGCAGCAGCACATGTCGACGCCTATCTGTCTCGACGAGTCAATCACCAGCGTCGCGCGGGCGCAGGACATGATAGTGCTCGGGAGTGGTAAGATCGTAAACATCAAGCCAGGCCGCGTCGGTGGGCTGACAGTGTCGAAGGCCATCCATGATGTGTGTCACGACGCGGGCATTCCGGTGTGGTGTGGCGGGATGCTCGAGAGCGGCATCGGCCGCGCATACAACGTTGCGCTCGCGTCGCTGCCGAACTTCTCACTGCCCGGTGATCTCAGCCCGAGCGCACGATACTGGGCGCACGACATCGTGAACCCTGAGTGGACGATGGATGCCGATGGAATGGTGCGCGTACCGCGCGAGCGTCCCGGCATCGGCGTGACGGTGGATGTCGATCTCACTGAATCGCTCTCCGTTCGTACCGCGGATGTCACCGCACGTCCGAAAGCAGTGGCGGTAGCATGAGGCCCAGGTGAGAACCGCATGAGTGCACCCGGAGCGGTGACCAACGGCCAGACCGGCGCCAACAGCGCCAACAGCGTCAACGGCGCCGCGGAGCTACGCCGCACGCTGGGGCTGACCGATCTCACGCTCATCGCGATGGGAACGGTCATCGGCTCGGGGATCTTCCTGGTGCCGGGCGTCGTGCTGCGTCAGACGGGAATTGCGACCGGGCCTGCACTGCTCGTATGGATCGTGGCTGGGGTGCTCTCGCTCCTTGGCGCCCTGACGTACGCCGAGATGGGCGCGATGAAGCCGGAAGCCGGTGGGCTGTACGTGTACATCCGCGATTCATTCGGGGCACTGCCGGCTTTCCTGTACGGGTGGACCAGTTTCTTCGTTATTGCTAGCGGCTCCATTGCCGCGTTGTCAGTCGCGTTCGCGGGATACCTCGCGCAGATCATTCCGATGGGGCAGTGGACGGCCCGACTCATCGCCGTTCTGGTGATCGTGCTGATCGCGGTAATCAACGTTCGTGGCACTCGCAAGAGCGCGACGGTCCAGAACTGGACGACTGGAGCAAAGGTCGGAGCGCTGCTGCTGTTGAGTATTGCGCTGATCGCTTTCGGGCGCGGCGCACACGGACACGCGATCACGTGGCCCGCATCGCTCACGGGCTCGCTGGCCGCGGGCATCGGTGCGGCGATGATCGGAGTGCTGTGGGCGTACGAGGGGTGGCAGTATGTAACCTTCTCCGCGGGCGAGGCGCGCAATCCGCAAAAGACATTTCCGCGCGCGATTACCATCGCGACTGTTGCGCTCGTCGTGATTTACCTACTTGCAAATCTCGGCTACATCGCCGCATTGGGCCCAGCGGCCGCTGCGCAGACGGATCACGTCGCTGCCGACGCGGCCGCCGCGATACTGGGGCCCGTGGCCGGGAAGATCGTCGGTGCGCTCATCCTGGTATCGATCTTCAGCGCCACGAACGGGCTCATGCTCACGGCGCCGCGGATGTACTTCGCGATGGCACGCGACGGTGTGTTCTTCCAACGGCTCGCGATCGTCAACCCGCGCCGCGGCACTCCCGCGTTCGCAATCCTGGCAATTGCCGTCTGGTCGGCGGTGCTCGCGGCAAGCGGCACGTTCGAGCAGCTCCTTACATATGTCGTCTTCACCGGCTGGATATTCTATGGACTCGGCGCCCTCAGTGTCTTCGTATATCGCCGCCGAGAGCCTGACGCACTGCGTCCGTTTCGTGTGCCCGGCTACCCCGTGACCCCTCTGCTGTTCGTGGCTTCGGCCGCGATGCTGGTGCTCAACACAATGATGACGCAGCCCGTGCGCGCGGCAGCTGGCCTTGCCGTCGTGCTGCTCGGTACGCCGGCGTTCTACCTGTGGCGAGCGCGCTCGCGTCGCGACGGCTCCTCGATTCCCCCCTCCATCCCTCAAACGATCGAGACAGATGATGCGACTGCTGCATCGTAGTTGGCCGGACCGGCGCCGCCGATGCGTGCTATCCGCCGCCCGCGCGCTTTCACTGATCGCAGTGGCGGAAATCGCGGCGTGCGCAAGCGCACCGCTCGCGCAACGCGCCGGCACTTCCGCCGCTCAGTCGGTGGCTCGTGATTCCACGTATGACATCGTCATCGTCAATGGCAAAGTCGTTGACGGGAGTGGCAACAGTTGGTTCTTCGGCGACCTGGCAATTCGCGGGGATCGCATTGTCAGGGTCGTGCGACGCGGCATGTTGGGCAACGTACCGGCCAGTCGGAGGATCGACGCCGCCGGAATGGTCGTCGCACCGGGGTTCATCGATGTCCAATCCGGCGGGCCGTATCTGACGGGCGATGGACGCGACGTCGGTAAGCTCACGCAAGGCGTAACTACAGAGATCATGGGTGAGGCGTATACAAACGCGCCGATCAGTGATCTCACGCTCGCCGATCTGGCGGCCGAGGGACCGGCCGCGGGGCCAGCCGCGGTCGCATCCGCGCGGCGTTTTCAGGGCGCGCACGGCTTCGACGCGTGGTTGCGCGCAATGCAGGCGCACGGCATCTCGCCCAATGTCGGCTCATTCGTTGGCGCGAGCACGTTGCGCGAGTACGCAATGGGCCTGCACATGGGCGCCGCGGCGGGTGCCCCGCTCGACTCCATGCGCGTGGCGATGCGTCACGCCATGGAAGACGGCGCCTTCGGTCTCGGTACCGCGCTGATCTATCCACCGGGCAACTACGCCGGCACCGAGGAGCTGATCGAGATCGCCAAAGCGATGCAGCCCTATGGTGGTCTGTACATCACGCACATGCGCTCCGAAGCCGACAAGGTGCTCGAGGGCATGGATGAGGCGATCCGCATCGGCAGGGAAGGGGGCGTGCCGGTGGAGATCTATCACCTCAAAGCAGCGGGAACGCGGAACTGGATCAAAGAGCCGGCGATGATCGCCAAGATCGATTCGGCGCGCGCCGCTGGGCTGGACGTGCAAGCGACAATGTATCCCTACACCGCTGGCGGGACTGGACTGGCCGCGTGTCTACCGCCATCGGCTTCGGCTGATGGCAAGCTGTTTCCGAACCTTGCGGACCCTGCCGCGCGTGCGCGCATCCGCGCAGAGGTCGCGCACCCAACCAGCTTCTGGGAAAGTCTGTGCGAGCAGGCCACGCCCGCAGGAGTGCTGCTGTCGGAATTGCGCAGTCCGGCGAACCAGCGGTGGTCCGGTCACAGACTCTCTGAAGTAGCCCTCGCCATGAAGAAGGACTGGCTGGACACGGTGATGGATCTACTGCTCGTCGAACATCAGGACATCGGCACGATCTACTTCCTCATGAGCGAGGACAACGTCAAGCTGCAACTGAAGCAGCCGTGGATGATCATCGGTACCGACGCCGCGGGCCAGGATCCCGACAGCGCGAAGGGATTGGCGCACCCGCGCTCGTACGGCACGTATCCCAGAATACTCGGCAAGTATGTGCGCGACGAGCACGTTCTTCCGCTGGAAGACGCTATCCGCAAGATGACCGGCGCGGTAGCCGAACGACTGCTCATTCGGGATCGCGGCCTGCTCCGCCCCGGGATGTATGCGGATGTTGTCGTGTTCGATCCGGCAACGATCCAGGAGCACAGCACTTATGAACGTCCGCACCAGTTATCGACCGGTGTGCGTGAGGTTTTCGTGAACGGAGCCGAAGTCATCCGCGACGGCCGACATACCGGAGCAAAGCCAGGACGCATCGTACGCGGGCCGGGTTGGCGCGCGGGAACTGTTCCGGAAACAGCTTCTGGACCTGGCCATTGATCGGCAGCGAGATCGTACTCAACGACTTCGTCGGTGGCAGTAGAGGGACTGCGCATCGTACCGCCGCACCGTGTCGCAATACCATAGTTGTGCCAGTTCGTAATCCATACAAAAGGAGCTAGGAATGCGAAACACGTTACGTCAGCACGTTCCGCGAACGCCACACTTCGCGGCCGGCGTCACAGCGGCGGCGATATCTTTGCTCATCGCGCCCGCCGCGCAAGCGGTGAGTACAGCAAGTACAGGGAGTAACCGAGGCGACGCGGATATACGCGATGCGCGGCTGATGTTCTCGCGGAGTATGTCGCCGCACACTGCAGTGCTTGTTGGTTACACAAGCATGCAGGCGGGCCCGATGATCGTTGGGCAGGTGATCGACCAGGGGACGAGGCAGGGGATTGCCGAAGTATCCGTGCAGGTGGAGGGGACTCGTTTGGGTGCTGTCACCGGCGGCGATGGGCGCTACCGGATCAATAATGTGCCGCTCGGACCTCACACTCTCGTCATACGCCGGCTCGGGTACGCGCCGGTGCGGCGAAGCGTGACGGTCACCGGCGATCAGCAGGTAGCGACTGATATTGTTTTGCAGACCACCGCTACATCGCTCAACCAGGTGGTCGTTACGGGGACGCCAGGCGCGCAGCAGAGGCGCGAGATCGGGAACTCGGTCGCGATTGTCAGCGCTCCGGAGCAGCTCTCGAAATCACAAGCGCCGAACCTGGGTGCTCTCCTGAATGCTCGAGCGCCTGGCGTGACGATCGCGCCGAGTACAGGGCGTCTTGGGGCTGGTCCTGACATCCATATTCGTGGCGTGTCCAGCATCGGACTCAACAATAACCCGCTGATCTACATCGACGGTGTGCGGGTGAGTAATGCCGTAGGTGGTGGGCCGAGGTCACTGGGCAGTGGCGGATTTGGCTCGCAAAACGCCAATGTCGTTGGAAGGCTGAACGACATCAACCCCGAAGAAATCGAGAGTATTCAGATCATCAAGGGACCGGCCGCTGCAACTATCTATGGCACCGAAGCGGCCAACGGTGTCATCCAGATCATCACCAAGAAAGGCGGCGGCACCAAGCCGCGGCTGAGTCTCCAGATTCAGGATGGCTCGATCTATTTCAGGGATGCCGAAGGGCGCATACCGACGAACTACTTCAAGGACAGCACCGGTGCCATCGTGCCCTTCAACGCCGTCGCTGATCAGAACGCTCGGGGCACGCCGCTCTTCAAGACCGGTCAGGCGCGACAATACAATCTGTCTCTTTCAGGCGGTGCCGGGGTCACCAACTATTTTCTCTCCACCAACTATCAAAACGATCTCGGAGTAGAGCCGAACAACTCCATTCGGCAGTTCAGCGGGCACGCGAACCTCAACGTGACTCCGAATCCGAAGTTCGACATCGGGACGAGCCTCAACTTTGTACAGGCGAATAACCGCCTGGGCGCTGACGTTGGTGTTTCGTCGCTTTTGGGCGGGGAGTTGGCTCACCCGTTGTTGTTCTCGGTCCCCGGAGCGGCTGGTTTCTATCCCAATGTTCCGCCTCAGGTGCCTCAGACTCTGTTCGACAACAGCGACGGCGTCAACCGCTTCACCG
>JBPCNJ010000151.1:0-8193 GCA_051001375.1 Gemmatimonadaceae bacterium | reverse complement strand
TGCCGCAGGGCCAGCCGGAGCGGTACAGGCGCGCGGTTCGAATGGTCGGGCAGATGGATCTGGAAGGGTTTGGAAGTTGCTCGCTGTTCGGTGAGTGCCAGGCCGCCTGTCCCAAGGACATCAGCATTGACACGATCATGCAGATGAACCGGGATTACGTGAAGGCGATGGTCAGTGGCGCTGCCGAAGAAAAGCTCGTGTCTGCCGGAGGTGGCTGATGACAGAGTACACCAACGAACCTTCCAAGAAGCCGTTCGCCGATTCAGAAACAGCGCTCGGCGGCGCCGACGCGGTTGAGAAGACCACGTACGTCGTGGGTAAGGGCACCAACCCGGAGGCGCGCGCTCCCGGCGACCATCCGCCGTCCGTTGGGCATACGGGAACGAACCCAATCCTCTGGATTGTTGTCGCTATCGCGGTGATCGTCGGCGCGGTCTACTTTCTGGGTTTCTTCCGGTAGACTTCGCGGAGGGCGGTTCGACGGTCATTCCACCAGCGCGACACCCCACGGTCGGTTTCCGACTGGAATGGTCGCGACGACGCGGTTTGTTGGGGTGTCGATCACCGACACGGAGTTGGACAGTCCGTTCGCGGTGAACAAAGTCCTGTCGTCGCGAGTGAGCGCCACGCCCCAGGGGCGTTTGCCCACCGGGATGCTCGCGACCACGCGATGTATTGTTGCGTCCACAACCGATACGGTGCTTGCGCGTCCGTTGGTTACGTACACTCTCATACCGTTTCGCGACGCTACGACTCCGACCGGTCGCCCGTTTCCGCCTTCCAGCTTCACGCGGTCTGTCACGACATTTCGCCGCGCGTCTATGAACGACACCGTTCCACCGTTCTCGGCGGTCACGTACGCGTGTCGCCCGTCGCGCGAGAACGTCGCGGCGCGCGGTCGGGCATCCACCAGAAACGTGGCCGCCACGGCATTGGTGCGAGTGTCGATTACCGAGACCGTGCTGCTCGTCTCGGCGGTGACGTACACTGTGCGTCCGTTCGGAGTGATTGCCACGCCCTCGGGCTCCACACCAACCGGCTCGGTCGAGATGAGTGTGCCTTTACGCAGGTCGATGACGGAAGCAGCGCCCGCATCTTCGTTCGAGACGTATAGCCTTCGCCCATCTGGCGATACGGCGAACTGTTCCGGATCGCTCCCGGCCGGGTAGCGCGCGACCACTCTGCGCGTGGCGACGTCGATGGCGACGATGCCGGCCTTGCCCGTTCGGTCGTTTCGGTTCTGTTCCGTCAACGCAGCGTACACTTGTGTACAATCGGCGCTGGTCTGAATGCCGCGCACCCGCGCACCTACAGGAATGGTTGCGACCGGTGTGCGGGAGTTCACGTCCACAACCGTTATATCGTGCGACCACTCGTTGCTCACGAACAGCAGCGGTGCGCGTTGGGCGCCGAGAAAGTCGGGGAGTAACACTAGCGCGGCCAGGACGGTTCTGTGCATTTTAGCGTTCGTTGGATGGAGCCGGTGCGCGACCGACAGTTCACGCGATCAACTGTGCAAATCTCCGTGTGAGGATAATACGAGTGCGACGTGTCCGCTGCGGTACCGCAACACTGTCGAGCGCTGTTTGTGCGCTGGCGCTCATGGCGTGCTCTGATCACCGCAAGGTCGAGAGCGACCCGGGGCGCCAAGTGGCGCGCGCTTCCGTGGCTCCTGCACCGGCCGGCGATGAGCGTGCGAACCCGGAACCGGAAACAGGCGAGTGGCTTACGCCGGCCAAGGATTACTCCAACACCCGCTACAGCGGGCTGAACGAGATCAACAGCACTAACGTCGGCCGGTTGTCGGTGAAGGCGACGTTCTCGTTGTCAGTATTGCGGGGACAGGAATCATCACCGCTCGTGGTGAACAATACCATGTACGTGCTAACTCCGTACCCCAACATACTGTACGCGCTCGACCTGACGCGGCAGGGCATGCCGACCAAGTGGACGTACAAGCCGAACCCGGATCGTGCGGCACAGGGCGTGGCATGCTGCGACGTTGTCAACCGCGGGCCGACGTACGCCGACGGCCGCATCTTTTACAACACGCTGGACGATCACACGGTCGCGGTGGATGCGGCGACGGGCGCCGAGCTGTGGAACACGAAGGTCGGCAGCATCAACACCGGCGAGACGATGACGATGGCGCCACTCGTCGTCAAGGGAAAGGTGCTTGTAGGCAACAGCGGTGGCGAGCTGGGAGTGCGCGGCTGGCTCAAGGCGCTCGATGCAGGCAGCGGCAAGGTCGTGTGGACGGCGTACAGCACCGGGCCCGACTCCGACGTCAAGATTGGGCCCCGTTTCAAGCCGTTCTATTCGAACGATAGACGCAGCGACCTGGGCGTGAAAACGTGGCAGGGCGATCAGTGGAAGATTGGTGGGGGCACAGTGTGGGGATGGATATCGTACGATCCCGCGCTCAACCTGATCTACTACGGAACGGCGAACCCGGGCCCGTGGAACCCGAACCAGCGGCCCGGTGACAACAAGTGGACGTCCACCGTTTTCGCGCGCGATCCCGACACCGGCGAGGCAGTCTGGGCATACCAGTACAATCCTCACGATCTGCACGACTACGACGGCGTCAACGAACACATGCTGCTGGACCTACCGATCAACGGGCAACGTCGCAAGGTGCTCGTTCACCCGGACAGGAACGGCTATATGTACGTGCTGGATCGCGTCACGGGCCAGCCGCTCTCGGCTGCGCCTTTCACGTACGTAAACTCGATACTCAACGTCGATCTGAAAACGGGCCAGCCGACGATGAACCTGCAGAAGCATCCGGACCTTGGCCAGGTGGTACGCAACATCTGTCCGGCGCCGCCGGGCGGAAAGGACTGGCAGCCGTCGGCCTTCTCGCCGCGCACCGGTTTGATGTACGTGCCGCACAATAATCTGTGTTACGACAGCGAGGCGGTGGATGTGAGCTACATCGCCGGCACGCCGTACGTCGGTATGAACGCGAAGATGTTCGCCGGACCGGGCGGAAACGGGGGCGAGTACACGGCCTGGGACCCGGTCGCGGGGAAGGCGCTTTGGTCGCTCGCGGAAATGTTCCCGGTCTGGAGCGGAACCCTGGTCACCGGTGGGGATGTCGCCTTCTACGGTACCATGGATGGCTGGTTCAAGGCAGTCGATGCGCGAACGGGAAAGCTGTTGTGGCGCTACAAGACGGGCTCCGGCATTATTGGTCAGCCAACGACTTACCGCGGTCCGGACGGGAAGCAGTACGTGGCGGTGCTGTCCGGAGTTGGCGGGTGGGCTGGTGCGATTGTCTCCGGCGGTCTCGATCCGCACGACTCGACAGCGGCGCTGGGCTTCGTCAACGCGATGAAGGATCTTCCCAAGTACACCACCAAGGGCGGCTCCTTGTATGTCTTCGGGTTGCAGTGACCTGACGCGCCGTTTGCGGAGATGCGCTTCGCTGAGGCGCGGCGCGCGTGGGGCAGTTGCGCTCACTGTCGTGTCGGTTGCGTGCAGCGGTGGCGCTGCTCGGGCGGCAACGCCGACGTTGCGCGTGTGTGCTGATCCGAATAACATGCCGTTCTCCAACCAGAGCCAACAGGGGTTTGAGAATCGTATCGCGGAACTGGTAGCGCGCGACCTTCATGAGCAGGTCAAGTACACGTGGTGGGCGCAACGGCGTGGCTATCTGCGCAACACCATCAATGCCGGAGTTTGCGATGTTCTGGTCGGTGTTCCGAGCGGGCTCGGGCCCGTGCTCACGACGCAGCCTTACTATCGCTCGACATACGTGTTTGTGACGCGTACGGGCGAGCGTGCGCCAATCACATCATTCAATGATCCTGCGCTCCGACATCTCAAGATAGGCGTACAGTTGATCGGCGACGACGGCGCCAATACACCACCAGCGCACGCGCTCACGCGGCGCAAAATCGTGAGCAACGTAAAGGGCTACACCGTCAACTCCGATTACTCACGCCCCAATCCGCCGGCGCGCATCGTGGAAGCGGTTGCCGACAGCGACGTGGATGTCGCACTGGTGTGGGGCCCGACAGCCGGATACTTCGCGTCACGCGAGCGCGTGCCGTTGACCGTGACGCCCGTTTCACCGCAGATCGACATCCCATTTCTGCCGTTCGTTTTCGATATCTCGATGGGCGTACGTCGAGCCGATTCGTTGCTGGCGCGGCGAATTGATTCGGTGATCACACGGCGGCGCCCGCAGATCGACAGCATACTCAAGGGTTACGGAGTCCCGCGCGTTGACACACCCGAGGCCCCCTAAGATGACACTGATAGCCATGTATCGGCGCTGCGCGTTGTTGATCGGCGGTCTCGCGGTCACGCTTTCGATCGCTAGCTGCAAGCGAGAAACCCGCGAGTTCCGGCAGTCTCCGCCGGCATCTGCCGCACCGCTCGTTCGGACCAGCGAGCTGCAACCGGGCCCAGCGGTCATCAGCAACAGGGACGACGGTCCGTACGATCAGAACGCGTACGCCATGTCGGAGGGGCAGGCGCTGTTCAGTCAGATGAACTGCGTTGGCTGCCACGCGAACGGCGGCGGCGGAATTGGGCCGGCGTTGATGGACGCGGAGTGGATCTATGGCAGCGAACCGTCCCAGGTGTTCGCGACAATTGTTCAGGGACGGCCGAACGGTATGCCATCCTTCCGCGGGAAGCTGACCAACGACCAGGTTTGGGAACTGGTGGCGTACGTGCGCTCGCTCGGCGGAATCGGACGCCGCGACGTGCGGCCCGGCCGTCGCGACCACATGGAGTCCAGCTCTTCGCCGCAGAACACGCACAAGCAGCAGGAGACGAATTCCGGCGTTCCGGCCGCGTCCGAAATGCCATGAGCGCAATGAACGCAATGAGCATAATGCAGGTCACCCTGCCATCCAACTGGACCGGGCATGAATCCATGCTGCGCCCGAGCAGTCCGCAGGCGCACGCGGTGTACGGACTCTGGAACTTCATGTTCGTCATTTCCACGGTGGTGTACGTCCTCGTGATCGCCGCGCTCGCGTACGCCGTGATCCATGCACGGAAAGGCACCCATACCAGCGAGGTGGATCGCGAGCGGAAGATGCGTCGGGTTGTTACCGCGGCTACGGGCGTAACGATTCTGGTGCTCTTTGCGACGCTGGTCTATGACTTTGGCGTGGGACGCGCTACCGCCGCGCCGCTACGCGCCCCCGGTACGCTGCACATCAGCGTGGCCGGTCACCAATGGTGGTGGGAGGTGCAGTACGACGACACGGCACCGCAACGCCAACTATCCACGGCGAACGAGATCCACGTGCCGGTGCATCGGCCGATCGTCTTCACGCTGACCTCAAGCGACGTAATTCACAGCTTCTGGCTTCCCAACCTCAACGGCAAGAAAGACCTGGTTCCCGGACACCCGAACGACGTCTGGTTTCAGGCTGATACGCCCGGCGTTTACCGCGGCCAGTGCGCTGAGTTCTGCGGTTTAGAACATGCCAAGATGGCGCTACTGATAGTGGCGGAGCCCGAGGCAAAATTCAATCAGTGGTACGAGGAGCAGTTGAAACCCGCGGCTACGCCGGCCGACGCCGAGCGCGCGGCGGGCCAGCAGGTGTTTCTCGCGGGGTCGTGCGCCATGTGTCACGCGATTCAAGGAACGGGCGCGGGCGCGAGGTACGGCCCGGACCTGACGCATTTCGGCAGCCGCTTGATGCTGGCCGCGAACACTGTCCCAAATACAAGGGCGTATCTGGGCGGTTGGGTGGTCGATCCACAGGTTCTCAAACCTGGGGCAAAGATGCCCCCGAACGCTCTCTCACCGCGTGATCTGCGCGCGCTACTTGCGTACCTGGAGGGACTCAAGTGACGGCAATCGCTCCACTGCTGCACACGCCTTCGGTGCCGGTTCCCGCTGATGCGAGTCAGCTCGAAGCGCTCGAGCGCTCATGGGCCCCGCCTAAGGGGTTGTACGGCTGGTTGACCACCACCGACCATAAGCGCATCGGCAAGCGGTACATCATAACCGCTTTCGGATTCTTTTTCCTCGGTGGAATCGACGCGTCGATGATGCGTCTTCAGCTCTCGCGTCCGCAGAACACCGTGCTCGGGCCCGACCTGTACAATCAGTTCTTCTCCATGCACGGAACGACGATGATGTTCCTCTTCGCCGTCCCGGTGATGCTCGCGTTCGGGCTGTACTTCGTCCCTCTGATGGTGGGCACGCGCAACCTCGCCTTTCCGAGGCTGAACGCGTTCGGGTACTTCACCTTCCTGATTGGCGGCTTGTTTTTGTACTCGCAGTTCATCGTCAACGCGGGCGTGGACGTGGGGTGGTTCTCGTACGTGCCCCTCGCCGGCCCAGAGTACTCTCCGGGAAGGCGCGTTGACGTTTGGGCACAGACCGTCACGTTCACGGAAATAGCGGCACTCGTGGCCGCGATAGAGATCATTGTCACCTTCTTCAAGCAGCGCGCGCCTGGGATGTCGCTCAACCGGATCCCGCTGTTTGTCTGGGCGATGGTGGTAACGTCCTTCGCTGTGCTGTTTGCCATGCCGTGGGTCGCAACCGCGAGTCAGTTCCTCGCGGCGGACCGCTCGATCGACACCCACTTCTTCAATCAGGCGGAGGGTGGCGACGCGGTTCTGTGGCAGCACCTGTTCTGGTTTTTCGGGCACCCGGAGGTGTACATCATCTTCATGCCGGCGCTGGGCATGGTGTCGAGCATCGTGGCGACATTCACGCGGCGCCAGGTATTCGGCTATCCAATAATGGTGCTGTCGTTGATCATGACGGGATTTCTCAGCTTCGGTCTGTGGGTTCACCACATGTTCGCCGAGCCGCTGCCGCAGTTGGGCGAGAGCTTCTTTACCGCGGCAAGCGTGATGATCGCGATCCCGAGCGGCATCCAGATATTCTGCTGGATATCAACGATCTGGGCGGGTCGAATTCGTCTCGCCACGCCGATGCTGTTCGTGCTCGGCTTCGTGGCCCTGTTCGTTATAGGTGGCGTCACCGGTGTGATGATCGCGTCGGTGCCGTTCGATCAACAGGTGACGGACAGCTACTTCATCATCGCGCATTTTCACTACGTGCTGATCGGCGGCGCTGTGTTCCCGCTTTTCGGCGCGGTGTACTACTGGTTCCCCAAAGTGAGCGGACGCATGCTGAGCGAGCGGCTCGGAAAATGGAACTTCTGGCTCTTCTTCATCGGCATGAACGTCACGTTCTTCCCTATGCACCTGCTCGGGATGCACGGGATGCCGCGCAGAGTGTACACGTACATGGATCAGACTGGTTGGGGACCACTGAACTCCATGGCCAGCATCGGCGCGCTGATTATCGGCATCAGTGTCATCGTCTTCACCGTCAACGTGATCAAGAGCTGGACAACAGGCGAGTTCGCGGGTCCGAACCCGTGGGACTCCGACACGCTCGAGTGGGCTACTACGTCGCCGCCGCAGAGCTATAACTTCGCGGACATCCCGGTGGTCACGAGCAGGGAAGGGCTCTGGGCGCAGCGCGATGAACAGCCCGTTGTGGTTGGACTGCGCACGGACCGGCGCGAGGTGCTCGTCACCACGCTGCACGATGCGGAGCCGGAGAGTAGGCACGAGATGCCGGGAGATTCCATCTGGCCGCTGATGCTAGCCATTGCGGTTGGTATCGCGTTCATTGCGCTGGTCTATACACCGTGGGGCATAATTCCCGGGACGATCCTCGCGCTGCCGTGTGCGCTGGCCTGGGCGTGGCCATCGCGCAAGCAGCCCCGCAAAATCGTGGTGGACACCAGGCGATGAAACGCGTGCGCGTAGTCGCCGACGTGGCACATCTTCCTGACGTTACGTTCGGTCCGCGCAGTACGGCGTGGTGGGGCACGGTCGGTTTTATGGTGATCGAGGGCGGCACGCTCGTCATCTGCGCGTTCACTTACCTGTACCTGCGCAAGAACTTCGTGGCGTTTCCGCCGCTCGGAACGCCGCTGCCGAGCCTTCCCGTTCCGATCGCGCAGCTGATATTGATGGGCATCAGCATTGTTCCGATGTGGTGCGCGGCGCGCGCGGCGCGAGCACTCGACCCGGATCGTGCGCGTACCGCGCTCATCATTGCGTCCGTGCTCAAACTCGGTATTTTCGTTCTCAGATGGTACGAGTTCAAGGCGCTGAACACGCGATGGAACAGCGACGCATACGGCTCGGCTGCATGGTTCGTCCTCGGCTTCCACGCCACGCTGCTCC
>JBPCNJ010000150.1:0-5412 GCA_051001375.1 Gemmatimonadaceae bacterium | reverse complement strand
AGGTGAAGCCGAGCATGCCGAGCCCCCAAAGGAGACGGACTCTGGAGGTTTCAGCATGTGCTGCATCCTTGAGCAGATCGCGCTTTCGTTTGTTGTGCAGCGAAATCCAGCCTGTCCAGTACAGCTTATGGAAGAACCAGTTCATGACCACGAGCAGCACGATTATGGCTAGCAGTCCCGTAACCGCTTGCACCTGCAGGGCGGGGAAGCTCTCCGTCAGGTTGTCGATGATGCTGACGGCGATACTCCATGTGACCAGCGTCGCGAAGAATCCGATCACCGCGCCCGCTGTTATGGGGCGCCGGTACGATTTGGTCGAGCCCACCATACTGGCAGTAATGGCCGCAAGCACGAGGATGCACTCCAAGCCCTCGCGGAACACGAGCACGCCGATGTCCAAAGTTGCCGCTGTCAGGCTCGTGTGAGCGGCCGTCGGGTCAGGATTGCCGCCCGAGGTCATGGCCACCCAGGCGATCACGGCCACCATCGCGAGCGTGGCGGCGGACAGCCCGACAACGAGGGTAATACCTCCGGGTGTGGCTTGACGTGGTCGTATCAGGTCGGGCGGCATAGTCCGGCGGTGCTCGTGGAAGCCAGGTCAGTCGGTGCACGTATTGCTACCGGTTGCGAGCAAGTCTATGCTGCCGGCGCAATGATGACAAGTTCTGTCGGGATTAAAGTCGCGACTCGCGCCCAATGTTGCTTGTCAGCCAGCCGCTGGCGAACCGGAGACCGGGATCGTGACAGTGAAGGTCGAGCCCACCCCAACCTCACTCCTCACAGTAACTGTCACGCCCATACCCGCGGCCAACTCGCGGCTGATCGCGAGGCCCAGGCCAGTTCCCTCGGCGCTGCGTGTGTGTCCAGTTTCAACCTGCACGAACGGGTCGAAAATCGCATCGATCTTTTCTTCCGGAATTCCGATGCCGGTGTCGGAAACGTGAATCGAGGCGGAGTCTTTCCGCGATTCACACGTGACCGTTACCATGCCGCCTGCCGCCGTGAACTTGATTGCGTTCGAGACTAGGTTGAGGAGTATTTGTTCCAGCCGCTCACGGTCCACGTGTACCGGGAGCGTACATGTAGCGGAGTTGAAGGTGTATGCCAACGCTTTCGCGGTGAGCTGTGGCAGGACGAGCGCTTCCACGCCAGCGATCACCTCGTCCAGCGCCACATCCGCGATGTCATAGCTGACCTGACCAGCGTCGATCTTGGCGAAGCTCAAGACGTCGTTCACGAGGCGTAGGAGGCGCTCCTGACTTTTGCGGATTCGTGTGAGATCCTGGAGCTGCTGCTCAGTCACCGGGCCTCGTAATCCGAGCTCCATCAGCTCGACGTAGCCAGCGATCGCGTTGAGCGGAGTTCGCAGCTCGTGGCTCATGGTGGCGAGGAAATCGCTGCGCGCTCTGTTCGCGAATTCCGCTGCTTCACGTGCGACACGCTCGGCCTCGTACGCGCGCGCGTTGTCGATTGCCAATCCAGCTCGTCGTCCCAGCTCACTCGCGATACCGAGGTCGTGTTGGTCGAAGGGCGTCCGACGGCCGGGACCGTGGAGAACAAGAGTTATCGCGCCCAGTGTGCGCCCGCGTGCGGTGAGCGGCACGATCATGCCTGAATACATACCGATGCGCTGGAGCCGCTCGAGATGATCGGTGTTGTGCGCGATCGCAGGCAGCGCCGTGGCGTCAAATGCTCGCTCCGGAAGCAGCTGCGGAAGGCCGGTCCTGATCGCGCGTGGATGCCCCGACGTGGCGTCCGCCAGTAACGGATATTTGCGCTCAGTATCGATGACGAGTTCCGCGATTTCGGGTGTCCGGCTTTCAGTCGCGACATGCTCGAACGAACCGTCGTCGTTGACCAACGTGATCATGCATCCGTCCGCGAGCCCCTCGATCGCCAGCTGTGCTACCGTGTCGAGCGTTCCGCGCTCGCCGAGTGATTCAGCAAGCGCGACGCCCGCATCGGCGAGGAACCGCGTTCCTGCCTCCCGCCGAACTGCCTCATCTATGTCGTTGAACACGCCAACCCATTCGCGGACGGCGCCGGATTGGTCAACGACGGGAACGCCCCTCGCGCGGTACCAGCGGTACGTTCCGTTCGTCAGGCGGAGTCGATACTCCGATTCGTGAACGCCGCGAGTGGCGCGTGCTCTCTGCCATCTCTCGAACGTTCGCGACCGATCGTCGGGATGGATCGCGTTGGCCCAGCCGTTACCGCGCACCTCGTCCAGTGACTGACCCGTAAGCTCGCGCCAGAAGGGCATGTCCTCCACCAACCCATTCTCGTCTGTGAGCCACACCATGAGCGTCGAGGCTTCTACAAGCGCGCGATAGCGCTCTTCACTCCGCCTCAATTCTTCGACCGTGCCCGAAAGCGTGTCCAATGTCGCCGCGGTTTCCGCGCCGGCCAGCTCGGCGCGGAGAACGGCCTCCTGCAGATCGCCGTTCGCCTGCTCCAACTCTTCGGCGAGTGCTTGCGCCTCCTCCGTCTGATGCTCAAGCTCGATCGCCTGTTCCTGCAGCTGAATGGCGAGATGCTCGGCATCAGTGGCGCGCACTTCCGACTCCGCGCGTGCCTGGTTGAGCGCATGTTCAGCGGCAACGCGCTCCGATACGTCGCGCAGAAAGCCAGAGAAGAAGCGCCGTCCGTCGGCGACGAACTCGCCGAACGAGATCTCCACCGGGATCTCCGTGCCGGCTCTGGTGAGAATAGGCACCCGAATATTCTGCCACGGGATGTGTCGAACTCCCGTGCTGACATAGCGCGCTACACCCGCGTGGTGCGCGCCGCGCATCCGTTCCGGCATGAGCAGCGAAAGCGGCTGCCCGACTATCTCGTGCGCCGCGTACCCAAACAAACGCTCCACTGCCGGATTGACCGACAGGACGACGCTGTTCTCATCCATCGCGATTATGGCATCAGGCGCACTCTCGGCGAGCACCTGATACAACTCGCCACGGAGGTGGCGAACAGGATCTATGGATTCGGGCGAACGGGGCACGGTCTCCATCTGGCTCCAGCGGCAAGGGATGGCGCTCGGGTCACGCGCGAAAGTTACCCTGACGCATGAGTGGTGACGAGGCGTGCTGGGGAACTGAGGGAGGATAATACGAACGGCCTGGTGCGCGTGCACGGGGCGGTAGGAACTGCAAGTGTATTGCCGTCAGCTGTTACCCAAGCGTGCAGCCATCACGGCCAGAGTTGATCCAGTCACGCTGGACGAGGAAGTCCTTTGCCGCCGAGGATCATATTGTACGTACCGCCGCCTGTTCATAACTGGTATAACTCTGCTGCATGTGTCGAGCGATTTGGCTCCGGCAACCAAGATTACTCGGCAAACGTGTGACGTGCTAGCATACCGAGCCAGGGCTTCAGCGGCGAGAGCTGCCGACGTAGTAGCCGTGGCCTCCGCCCAATTGGCTACTGGGATGATCCTCGTCGCAACATCTCCTCGCGGCGCGCGCGGAACTCCGTGCCCGGCTTCCATGTCGGCCAGTCCTGGGCGTTCGCAACGTCAAAACCCACCCGGAATAGCAGTCGTGTGTCTTCTACGGCGCCGGTGAGATCCCAGTCCGCCTTTACCTCGTCCGACGGCTTGTGATAATCGTTGGTGACGTATGCCGTCCGCACGCGCTGACCGTAGTCGGGCGGCTTGTCCACGTAGTCGGCACCCGGAAACAGGAACGCCAACGCCGGAACTCCGTGCCGAGCGAGCTCGAAGTGGTCCGCGCGGTAGAAGTATCCTTTTTCCGGTTCCGGATCCGGCTTGACCGACCGGCCGTCCTTTGCGGCTTCGCGGGCGAGCACATCCTCGAGCGTGCTCAGGCCATAGCCGATGCTGACGATCGAACGCGTGCGGCCCCACGGGTTCATGATGTCCATGTTGATGTCGGCCAGTGTCCGTTCCAACGGATACAGCGGATGCTGCGCGTAGTAGCGCGATCCAAGCAGGCCCTGCTCCTCGCCCGTCACGGCCATGAACAGGATCGTTCGCCGCGGAACGTTGGGCAACGCACGGAATGCGCGCGCCGATGCCAACACCCACGCGACACCCGACGCGTCGTCCAGCGCACCATTGTAGGTGGAGTCGCCGTTGATCGGGCGGCTGATTCCGTAGGCGTCCCAGTGCGCGGTGTACATCACGTACTGATTGCGCACGGCGGAATCGGAGCCGTCCAGTCTAGCGATGACGTTGCGTGACCGAACCTGCCTGACCGTATTGTGTACGTCGAACGTTATGGTGCCGCCAAGTGCGACGGGATGAAACGCGCGGGTACGTGCGCTCCGCTGCGCGGCGTCGAAGTCGTGCCCGCCGTCGGCAAAGAGCTTGCGCGCGACATCCAGCTGCATCCACCCTTCGACGGGTATGTGCGCGGGACCGCCAGCGACGTCGAAACGCTCGTGCGCGTTTGCCTGGACCACGCTCCAGCCGTAGCCGGCGGGCGCGGTCTGGTGCACGATGCTCGCGGCTGCAGCGCCCTTTGCCGCGGCAATCTCGCACTTGTATGTCCAGCGTCCGTAGTACGTCATGGCGTCGCCGCGGAATACACTCGGATCCAGCCGCGTACTGTCGCGCGGGTCGGGGATGGGCGGATCGCCGACCAGCATCACGATAGTCTTGCCACGCACATCCACACCCTTGTAGTCATCCCACCCGAACTCCGGGGCGACGACGCCGTAGCCGACAAAGACGAGCTCCGAAGCACGCACCGTCACGGCCGTATCCGGGCGCATGGACCACGCAACAATGTCATCCAGCTGGCGCAGCTCAGTCGTATGCCCACCAACCGTGGCACTGGCCCGCACCTGCGATGTGGTGCCGACCAGAGGAACGATCTGCACATAGCTGCCGTTCGGATTGCCGGGCTTGAGCCCGATCTGTCGGAACTGGTTGCTGATGTACGCCACTGTTGAGTCTTCACCGCGCGTGCCGGGCGCGCGACCCTCGTACCGATCGGACGCGAGCACACGAATGTCGCGTATCAACTCGTCGGTTGTGATGGTCCGCTCGCCGCGCCCGGTGGTCGTGAGCAGAACTGAGCGTCCAGGCGCCTGTGACTGTGCAGCTGTGGCCACCAACGTGAGCGCGATCGCACTGAGCTGCAGTTGGCGCACGAACGAGGCGACCGTTGAAGGGATACTCACCACGCGATCCCGTAATCTTCGCCGTGATTGCTCGACCCGCCCCACATTGTGTGGTGCTTGGTATCGAGCAGGATGGCATTGATCGGTCCTGATGTTCGCTCCTCGAACTCGAGCGTGTAGCCCATCTGCCGCAGGGCCTCCCGCGTTGACTCAGGAAGTGACGTGGCGACAAGCATTCGTCCCGGTCGCGACTCGTGCGCACCGAAGGAGGAGCGCATCTGATAGCTGTTCATGTTCGGCGCTTCGGTCGCTTGCTGCACCGTCATT
>JBPCNJ010000149.1:0-4069 GCA_051001375.1 Gemmatimonadaceae bacterium | reverse complement strand
GTACCGGCAGACATTGGTCTTGATACCAGGCGCAATCGCGTCGCCATTCCGATGTCCAATGTTGGATGGGTACAGCTGTGGAGTCTGGGCGCTGCGGAAACAGATAGTGCATCGCACAGCCGCTGACTGAGCACCCGAGCGCAGCGTCTGGCGTTCGATTCCAGGGATGCTTATGGTCGATCCGCTCCGAATTCCGGAGTAGTGGCGGGAGAGGTTGTTGTTGGATGTCCACGCGCGGTGGTGCTTCGGCCACTCACCCATCTGTGGAGGATCGGTTCATGGACAAGTCCGCATCGAAAAAGAGCACTGGGTCAGCAAGCAAGTCTTCCAGCAATTCCTCCAACAAGTCCTCGGGCGAACCGTCAGCGGGCCATAAGAAGCTCAAACTGCTGAAAACCGAGCCTCCTTTACAGAATTCGGGAGGACATGAAACTGGCGACATGCAGGACAGATTCGATGCCATCTTTCTGACACCTGAGGCCGTGGAGAACTTCGTTGTCCCCTTCTACAACTCAGGGAAGGGAGGCCGCGATGGCGATGGGCTGGGAACGCGCATGCTGGAAGCGTTCAAATCGCACCCGGACCAGGTGTATGCATTAGCTCACATGCCAGACTGCCAATCCAGATATCTCGTGGGCGATCAGGCCAGCCAGAAGGACAAGCCGGGCTCGACAGCATTACGGATACTCACTCTCGAGGAGGTCGAACAATTGCCTGGAAGCGCTGGTCGTTCCTGAGGCCCGCGAACAGTGGATCGCGCACGACGTATGGCTTGAGTGTTGGTCGTGCGGCGAGGTACTCGGTGAGCAAGCGAAGTGTGGCGTCCCGCTCGCCGAGCGCCATGCGCAGTCGCGCTTCGTCATAGTCGAAATCGATTCGGGCCACTGGATCGTCGCCGACCTCACGACGTGCCAGCGCCGCCACGGCGCGGGCACTGTCGCGCTGTCCGGCCCGTGCGAGCACGAGAGCGGCGACCATCCTGCGGAAGATTGGGTTGTACGCGTGCCTACTGGATAGAGCTTCCGCGCGTGGGTCCATGCTGTCGAGCTTCTCCACCAGCGCCCAGGCGCGTTGCGGGTTTGGCGCGGCTGAAGTGTCGAAAAGCATCAGGGCGAGCCTGCATTCAACAAAGCGCCAGTCGGTTGGGAAACTGCGTCGTCCGCGCTCGCACGATTCCTGAGCGGATGGATAGTCGCCGAGCGTCATCGCACTTCGATATAGCTGCTGTAGAACTTCCGGAGCATTCTCCAGATATGCGTCCTCCGCGAGTGCACGCCGTGACGCGATATTCGCTTCGATGAGCTCACCCCTGTAGCGTAGCAGCATGCTCAGGGTGCTCCACGCGCTGGCCAGCGTCGGGTCGATCGCGACCGCGGCCCTCAGATCCCGCTCGGCCTGGCGGAGCTGGTTCTCGTCCTGCGCAGTGCCAACCGCGTCCGCCACGAGTTGCCTCAGAACAGTCCCATGCAACTCCAGGGCGGACGGGTTATTCGGTGCGCGACGGAGAGCCCCCTCAGCATAGCGAAGGGCGAGTTCGAATGGAGCCTGCCCAAGCTCGGGCGGAGAGAGCTGAGCGATATTCCACATCACCCACCCGCGCTCGATTACCGGTTGAGCCCACTGTGGGTCAGCGGTTTCCGCTTGAGCGAGCAAGGAGTCCGCGCGCTGCAGGAGTGCGACCGCATCCTTCGCGTTGGTGGCCTCACCCGCCGCGGCGGTCGCTGCTTCATCCCTGAGCTCATCAGCGCGCAGCAGGAGTTCGCGTGCCGGCGCGCTCTTCGTTGCCTGCTGCACCTGCCGCAACCGGATTGCCTGGCCGAGGCGCCGGCGCAACAGCTCGGCGACCTGCTGCGCGACACCGTCTTCGAGCGCGAAGAGGTCGGTCACCGGCTGCTCGATAGTGCGAGTGTCGAGGTGACTTCCGGTCGCGGCATCCAGCAGATCGACGTTGACGCGCACCTTGTCGCCGGACCGCTGGACACTTCCCTCGACCACGCTTCCAACGTGTAGCGCCACCGCCAGACTATCCAGACCAACGGGGTGATCGCGGTACGGTCGCACGCCATTGCGCGAGATGACATGAATTGCCGGGACCGCGCTCAGCTCGCGAATGAGGCTCTCGGTCAGACCGTTCGCGAGGTAACCCATGTCGCGATTTGGACTGTTGTCATCGAAGTACATCACGGCGATCCGCGACTGATCGACTGGCACCACAGCGTTGGACCGGGCGCCGAGCCGCGGGATGTGCGAGGTGAGGAGCAGCAGTCCGCCGATCACGATCACAGCGGCCGCAACGACTGATACGATGCGAGCGATGCGTATGTACCGCCGCGGGCGTAATGTGATAACTGTGGACGTCGCTGAGCCGGCGGTACGGATCGCGTCTCTGAACTGTACGGCATCGGTGAATCGATCGGCGGGTGCCTTGGCCATCGCTTTGTGGATCACCTTCTCCAGCGCGATGGTCACCGTTGGACGCACGGGGCGCAGCAACGGAACGGTGTCGATCATGTGGCGCGCCATCACTGCCTGCGCGTTTATGCCGCTGAACGGCGGTTGGCCGGTCAACATCTCGTACAACACGCAGCCCAGACTGTAGATGTCGCTGCGTCCGTCAACAGTTCCGCCGCTCGACTGTTCCGGACTCATGTACGCCGCTGTGCCGAGCGCGACGCCGCGCTGAGTCAGTCTGTCGCTGCCGGCTGGCTCGGTGAGCTGTGCGATGCCAAAGTCAGCCACCATCGCTCGGCCATGCGCCAGGAGAATGTTGCCCGGCTTGATGTCGCGGTGCACCAATCCCTGCGCGTGCGCACAGGCAAGTGCGTCGGCGACTTCGGACGCGATCGAAATTGAGTCGTCGACGGGAAGTTGCAGCTCGCGCTCTATTCGGTGCGCGAGCGATTCGCCTTGGACGTATGGCGTAACAAAGTATGGAATGTCGCCGGCACGTCCCGAGTCGAAGACGGGAAGAATGTTGGGATGCTGTAACCGCGCGGTGATCTGGATTTCGCGATTGAAGCGCGCTTCGCCAATGAACGGTGCCAGTTCGGGATGCAGCATTTTTATGGCGACCTTGGACCCATGACGTAAGTCGTGGGCCAGGTAAACCGTAGCCATTCCACCGCGCCCGATCTCCCGCTCTATTACGTAGCGATCAGCGAGAGTACCGGTCAGGCCTACCGTGACGTCTGGCAGAGCCCTCTCCGAGAATAAGTAGGAATCCCTGTAACATAGGACCATTTTGGCGCGTAGCCAGACGCCGCAACACTCTACTCGTATCTGTAGGCAAACAGATTGTCAAACAACTTGGTAAACAGATAATAAACAGCACTGCAACAGATTCTGCGGTTGATGCCGACACTTTATCGAGCCAACGCTCCGCGGCTGACGTCGTTCCGGGCGCTGGCAAAAAGCTCCTTGGGGGAGTTCGCAGGACGGCCCCGGGTCATTGGCCCGGGGCCTTTGCGTTTGGCGCCACGTTTGGCGCTGTGTCTGCGACCGTGTGGTCCAGTTCAGCCACGAATAGCGTGGCGATGATGCTCTGTGCCTGCGCGATGACCTGCTGCAGACGTGCTTCGCCCTTGAAGCTCTCAGCGTACAGCTTGTAGATGTCCTCGGTGCCCGATGGTCGTACCGCGAACCAGCTGCTCTCGGTATTGACCTTGAGTCCGCCGATGGGCGCGCCGTTGCCGGGTGCATCGGTGAGGATGCTCGTGATCGGCTCGCCGGCGAGCTCGGTAGCCTTTACCGCTTTGGGCGACAGCTTGGCGAGTACTGTCTTCTGCTCCGGCGTCGCTGGCGAATCTATGCGCTGGTATGCAGGGTCGCCAAGCTCACCGGTCAACTGCGCGTACAGCTCGCCGGGATCGTGACCCGTGACGACCGTGATCTCAGCGGCTAACAGCCCCATGATGATGCCGTCCTTATCGGTGGTCCACACCGTGCCGTCGCGGCGCAAGAAAGTTGCACCGGCGCTCTCCTCTCCACCAAAGCCAAGCGAGCCGTCCATCAGTCCATCCACAAACCACTTGAAGCCCACTGGCACTTCCACGAGCTTGCGTCCAATCTT
>JBPCNJ010000148.1:0-21023 GCA_051001375.1 Gemmatimonadaceae bacterium | reverse complement strand
CTTCGGGCTGGGTGGCGAGAATCATGAATGATACAGCGTCGGGCTGTCATCCAGATGACAGTCCGACGCTGTGAGTCGCGTTTAAAGTTACCCCGGGCGCCGGTACGCGGCGATCACTACACCAGCCGCGCCGAGCGCGCCCCAGATAAGGGCCGAGCCGATCCACCGGCTCGCACTGGCCGGGCCGCCATACCGCGACGTCTCCAGCTTGGCGAACATCGCGGCACCGAGGCCGTAGTAGCCGTCGGTAACGCTCGTCAGTGCGCGTGCCGCATCATTCATGTTCAGCGCGTGGAGGAAAACGATCACCATGAGGTAGCCGATCCCGATTCCTCCAATCCAGCCCCACGGATGATCGCTCGCGAGAACCGCTACCGTGCTCAGCA
Source organism: Gemmatimonadaceae bacterium (assembly GCA_051001375.1). Taxonomy (GTDB): domain Bacteria; phylum Gemmatimonadota; class Gemmatimonadetes; order Gemmatimonadales; family Gemmatimonadaceae; genus Fen-1247. Next base: position 20,637 of record JBPCNJ010000148.1, on the reverse strand, counting down.
GATACGCAACCGTCGCCGCGGTGAACGGAACGGCCCACTCCCATGCGCCGGTCCACTCTCTGTGAAACGTCGAACCGGTGATGACGGACATGAGCCAACCGATCGCGATCATGAACACGAGATAAACCACCACCGCAGCCATCAACCAGAGCCATCCAGCCAACACCTTCATGAGCGTGTGCGGCACGCGGGCGATGGGCATGGCCCAGTGGTACGACCGGCGGGATGGGTCCTCACGGCGCCACACGGTGAAGGGGACGAACAGCCCAACCAACGCGATGGGAATCGCAGCCCCGATTCCGTACGAGAAACCCATGTGGTTGTTCGGATACTGCGCTGCGCGCACAGCGGCAACGACGGGGAGGATGCCCAATACCGCGAGTACCGATACAAAGATCAGCCCCGCCTTGCGTAGCGCCACACCCACTGCGCTGACCTGCTCGCGAGCCACGGTGTCCCGGGCCGGCATCGGATGTAGAGAGATGGAAGTCATCGTGGCGGTCATCCTTTCGGGTTTAGGAGTGCGAGCGTGGCATCCAGGAGTGATAGCTGCGCTGCTTCGCGTACGGTTGCCCCGGCGTTTTCAAACTGCCGCGCAATCTCGGGTTCCGAGCCCCACACTGTCCACTGCACCTCGCGCGGCGCCGTGACGCGGCGCAGTACCTGGCCGTTGAGACTGGGCACGCCCTGCCATCCGTCGGGAACCTCGGCTCGATACCGACGCATGCCACGTTGCATGTCGTCGATCGACATCTGCGCACGCAGCTCACCGTTACGCAGCACGCCGATGTGATCGGCCAATCGCTCCACTTCCTCCACGTGATGCGTGGACATGAGCACCGTCGTGGGCGTCTCCGCGAGATGGTCGGCCAGAATGCCAAGCGTCTCATCGCGCATGAGCGGGTCCAGTCCGTCGGTCGGCTCGTCCAGTAACAGCAGTGGTGGTCGGTGTGCCAGCGCCATCGTCAGGTGCACTCGGCGACCCTGCCCCTTGGACAGTGCGCCCATGCGCTGGCCGAGCCTCAGCTCGAAGGCCTCTGCCAGCCGAGCAGCGTACGCTGTGTCCCAGGTGGGGAAGTAACTCGCTTGATGCTCCAGCAGACGACTGACGCGCATGAAGCTGTACCCCCAGCTCGTCACTTCCGGGACGTAGCCAACGTTCGCGCGCACCTCCGGACCGCGCTCGCGCACGTCAAGCCCGAACACCTCGGCCGTTCCGCTATCGGCGCGAATCAGGTCGAGTAGCACCTTGAGCGTGGTGCTCTTGCCGGCGCCGTTGGGTCCGACCAGGAGATACACCGAACCGATCGGGACCTGCAGCGCCACGTCCTTGAGCGCCGTCTGGGCACCGTATCGTTTGGTGAGTCCGCGTGTGGCAACCGCGAGCTCTCCGTCCGACAGCGTCGTTGGAATGGGACTGGTCACAATGACTCCTTGCTCTGTCGATGATTGGTGGCGGCGCGCACGGCGTCGATCAGCTCTTCCACACTGAGTCCATTTCGGTGTGCATCGCGCAGCGCGCGCACGGCGACGTCATGTGCAAGCGCACGCCGCTCGGTGCCGTTGAGATTGGACTCGCTGACGTACGTCCCCTGGCCGCGGCGGACGTGAACGAGCCCTTCGCGCTCCAGCTCCCTGTAGGCCTGGCTCACGGTGTTCGGATTCACTCGAAGCTCAACCGCAAGCTGGCGCACTGATGGGAGCGGGTCATCCGGCGCGAGCGTGCCGAGCACGAGCGCACGCCGCACCTCGTCCACGATCTGGCTGTAGATCGGACGCGGATCGCTGGAATCGATGGTTATGAGCATAGGCTGGCATCGGTACTGGTGTATGGGTACACCAGGACACTATTACACAAGGTTACCCTTGTCAATACCTAACTTGCTGCCCGCGCCAGGCGCTGCGCCGTGCCGCGCCCTCCGCCGTTCACCTCCGGCCTTGCCACCGCCGGAATGGCCAACGCACTTCGCTCAGTTCAATGCTGATCTCGCGGCAACTGGGAAGCGCACCGAGACAGATGTACCCGTTCCGCTCTTCGACTGCACGGTAATCCGGGCACCGTGCGAATCCGCGATCCACTGCGCAATGGACAGTCCGAGGCCCGCGCCATCAGCGCGCGAACGGGCAGTGTCGACGCGATAGAAACGTTCGAAGACACGCGCGATCTGGTCCTGAGGTATTCCGACGCCGGTATCGCGCACGCTCAACACGGCGCCGTCGCTCGCGTGGTTCACAGATAGTTCGACGCTTCCGCCCGCGTTGGTAAACTTGATCGCGTTGTCCAGGATGATCATCACGAGCTGATGCAGCAGTGCGGCGTCGCCGACAACGGCAGCCTCCTCAAAGCCGGCGACTCGTAGCGTCACATCTGCGCGCTCGGCCAGAGGCTGCGCCGCGCTAACTGCGTCGGATGCGATGTCGTCCAGGTACACGCGGTCGTGCGCGACCGGGCGTGCGCCGCCGTCGGAGCGGGCAAGGAGCAAGAGGTTCTCGACGATGTTGCCCAATCGCGCGGCTTCCTGCTCGATCGCGACGAGGGTTTCGCGGTTGTCGCCTGGATGCGCGTCGCGCGCCAGCGCCACCTCGGCGCTGCTTCGCAGAACCGTGAGCGGAGGGCGCAACTCATGTGCTGCATCACCCATGAAGCGGCGCATCGAATCCAGCGTGCGCGCCACGGGCTCGACAGATTTGCGCGTGAGAAAGGATCCGACCACGGAGAACAGCACCAGCGCGGTGAGCGCTGCGCCGCCGAAGCTCAAGATGAGCGACGCGTACTGATCTTCCAGCTCCACGCGATCGGCGACGGCCGCGGCAACGTACGTGTTCCCCGCACCCGATGTGAACCGTTCGACAAAGGCTCGATCCGTCCGATCCGGGACGGTGTCGCGCTCCGCAAAGGCCGCCGAATCTCGCAACGCTGTAAGTGCAGCCACGCGCACCCATTCGGAAGCGCGGTTAGGGACGAGCGGTTTTCCGCGTGCGTCAAACAGAAACAGATCTCGGTCGGGAATGCGGAGCTCCGCGACGGCGTCCACAACCTGCCCGCGCGCCGCGGCGCGTTCCTGCTCGCGGATGTCGGTCGCGCGCTCCACAGTGGCCGCGGCGCCTCTGAGCGAATCATCCAGGGTTTCGGCGATTTGATGTCGAACGGCCACGAAAAGCCCAGCGCCGAGGACGATGACGATTGCGCCGAGGGTGAGTCCGTACCATGCGGTGAGTCGTCTGCGTAGCCTGGCTATCTCATCGATCACGCGCCAAACCGATAGCCAGCGCCGCGCAACGTGTGGATCAGCCGCGGCTCGAAGTTGTCATCGATCTTGCGCCGAAGCCGACGGATCAATACTTCGAGTACGTTGGTGAACGGGTCATGATTCTCATCCCAGACATGCGCGGTAATTGCGGAACGCGTCACGACTTCGTCGGCGTGCTGGACGAAGAACTCCAGCAGCGCGAATTCCTTGGCGGTAAGTGCGATGGCAGTCCCCGCTCGCGTGACCGCGCGGCTCGCGAGATCGACGTGCAGATCGGCGATGTCGTATTTCTCCGGAGCGATTACGGGACGACGGCGCGCAAGTGCACGAATGCGCGCGACCAGCTCGGTGAAGGCGAACGGCTTCGTGAGATAGTCGTCGGCGCCGGATTCGAGGCCACGCACCCTGTCTTCCACTGCGTCGCGCGCGGTGAGCATCAGAATCGGGGTGGTGAGTCCACGCTCCCTCAGTGTACCGCAGAGCGCGAAGCCGGTGCCTCCGGGTAGGAGGACGTCCAGCACAACCACGTCGTAGGAGCCGAGCATTGCTCGCTCGCGCCCGTCTGCGAAAGTGCGCGCCGTAGAGGCGTCGATGTGTTGCTGCCGCAGTCCGTCTGCGACGACGGCCGCTAGCTCGGGATCGTCTTCAACGAGGAGAACACGCACGGCGATTGGTTGGATGATATGGTGGGCTACCGTCGCGGGTGGGCGCGGTTTCCCATATACTATAGCGGCCGTGGCCGCGCCGGGCGCAGATAACAATGCCGCCCACGCGCGACCGGCCCAGGGTATTTATCCCACAAATATCACTCTCGTCACGTTTCCGTTACCCGTCATGACCACATCAGCAGATACCCGCCAGGACGCTCGCCCGCCGCTCACCATGCTCACTGAAGACGAGACTCTTTTCCGCCATGCCGTGGCGGAGTTTGCCGCCGCTGAGGTCGCGCCGCGCGTCAAGGCGATGGAGCGGGCAGGAAAGATCGACCCGGATCTCATTCCGATGTATTTCGAGCTTGGACTGATGGGTATCGAAGTGGACGAGCGGTACGGTGGCGCGGGTGGCTCGCTCATGATGATGACGCTAGCCGTCGAAGAGCTGTCCAAGGTGGATGCGTCGGCCGCGATCGTGTGCGACGTGCAGAACACGCTCGTGAACTACCCGATTTCGCGCTACGGCAGCGATGCGCAGAAGCAGAAATATCTCCCGATGCTCACCGGCGGAACGGTCGGATCGTACGCGTTGTCAGAGGCCGGATCGGGCTCCGATGCGTTTGCGTTGGCGACGAGGGCGGAGAAGCGTGGCGACGGTTACGTACTGAACGGGCGCAAGCTATGGATCACCAACGGCGCCGAAGCCGGGATCTTCGTGGTCTTCGCCACGGTCGATCCTGCGGCCGGCTACAAGGGGATTACGGCGTTCATCATCGAGCGCGACTTTCCCGGTTTCTCCGTCGGCAAGAAAGAGGATAAGCTCGGCATACGCGCGTCCTCCACCGTGGAGCTGCTGCTGGATAACTGCGAGGTCCCCGCGGAAAACGTGCTCGGTCCGGTGGGCCAGGGTTACAAGATCGCGATAGAGACGCTGAACGAAGGACGCATCGGCATCGGGGCGCAGATGATTGGTGTCGCGCAGGGCGCGCTCAGTGCGGCGACCGCGTATCTCAAGGAGCGAAAGCAGTTCGGCAAGGCGCTGTCTGAGATGCAGGGCATTCAGTTCCAGGTTGCACAGGCGGCGACCGAGCTGGAAGCTGCGCGGCTTATGGTGTACAACGCCACTCGCCTCAAGGATGCCGGGCAGGACATTGCGCTCGAGGGCGCGATGGCCAAGTTGTACTCGTCGCAGGTTTGCGGACGCGTGACGTCGCTGTGTCTCGAGCTGTTCGGCGGCTATGGCTACACCACTGACTATCCAGTGGAGAAGTTCTTCCGGGACGCAAAGATCGGAACCATTTACGAGGGGACATCGAACATGCAGCTGCAGACCATAGCCAAGGTAGTACTTCGTTGAGGTCAGCTCGATTGCATGGGCGTGCCGCTGTATCGCGCCGGGACCAGGGAGTAGCGGTAGATTAACCGGCTATGCTCACACCTGAATCTGTCACCTTCCTAAAGCAGTTACTCGACTCGCCGGGACCTTCCGGATTCGAGGCGGCGCCGGCGAGGAAGTGGCGCGCTGAAGCGTCCAAGTTCGCGACGGTCACGGCCGACGTCGCCGGCAACTCCATCGCGGTGGTCAACCCGAGCGGGTCACCCACGATAATGTTGGCGGGCCACATTGACGAGATCGGCGTCATCGTCACATACATCGACGATGACGGCTTCGTCTACTTCGGGCCGATTGGCGGGTGGGATCCGCAGGTGCTGGTGGCACAGCGCATCCGGTTCGCCGGGCGCGACGGTGACGTGTACGGTGTGGTCGGAAAACTTCCAATCCATCTCATTCGCCCCGATGATCGAGACAAGGCGGTGAAGCTGCGCGACCTGTGGATCGATATCGGTGCGAAGGACAAGAAGGAAGCAGAGTCGATGTTGTCCGTGGGCGACGCGGGCGTGATCGACGCGCGCGCGATCGAGATGCCGAACGGGCGCATGGTATCGCGCTCGATCGACAATCGTATCGGCGCATTCACGGTGTTGGAAGCGCTCAGGCGATATTCCGAGCAGCCGGGCTCGGCACGCCTCGTCGCCGTTGCGACTTCGCAGGAAGAGATCGCGTACCACGGCGGCGGCGCGTTGGTGGGGGCGTCGTCGCTATCACCGCAGATGGCGATCGTTGTGGATGTAACCTTTGCAACCGATCACCCGGGCATCGAGAAGAAGGAGCACGGCGAGGCGAAGATGGGCGGTGGCCCAGTGCTCACGCGCGGCGCCATCATTTCACCGGTGGTATTTCGATTGTTGAGAGATGCCGCCGAGCGGAAGGCGATCCCGTTCTCGGTTCACGCCGCGGGCCGCGACACCGGGACTGACGCCGACGCAATCCACGTTGCGCGCGAGGGAGTGGCCACAGGGTTGGTATCAATCCCGAATCGGTACATGCACTCGCCCAACGAGATGATCTCGCTGGAAGACGTGGACAACGCCGCGGAGCTTATCGCCGAGGCGTGTCGGGCGGTGACATCGGAGACGGATTTTACGGCTCGCTAAGCGAGCTCGTCGGTGGGCCCGGTGGGCCAAACAGTCGCTCCGGGCTCAGCACGTCGCTCTGCTCGGGCCAACCGTCAGAGCAAGTCGCGGCTGGCCTGGAGCGGCAGGCACAGTGTAAAGGTGCTCCCCTCGCGGATGGCGCTCTCGACAGTTAGATCGCCGCCCAGGAGCTGAGCCAGGCGGCGCGACACTTTGAGACCCAGACCGCTGCCGCCCACGCGCCGTGTTCTGGTCTGTTCCACCTGCCAGAATGCCTCGAATATGTTTTCCAGGTTTGTCGAGTCGATCCCGATTCCGGTGTCGCGAACCGCGAACCTGGCTTCATCGTCCTCGATAAAAGCCGTGAGAGTGATCTCTCCGCGGTCCGTAAACTTGATGGCATTGCCCACGAGGTTGACCAAAATCTGCACCGCCTTGCCGGTGTCGGTCGCCACGACGAACGGCTGCGCTGGCGGATGAACCACCAGCGGTAGCTGCTTCTCCATCGCGAGCGGCACCGTCAGTGCGGTCACCTGATCCAGGAGCGACTCGCTGCCGACGCTTTCCCAGCGGACTATCTCCCGATCCGCATCCATCCGAGCGAGTGTCAGCACCTCCTCAATGAGCGACAACAGGTGTCGCGCGCTGGTATTTATCCGCTTGAGATGGCGGTGCTGCTCATCCAGAATCGGGCCCCAGATCCCTTCATCCAGCAGGCTGGCATAACCTATGATTGCGTTGAGCGGGGTACGCAGCTCGTGGCTCATCGTGGCCAGAAAAGCGGACTTGGCCTCGTTGGCGGCCTCGGCTCTTTCGGTGAGTTCATGCTCCCTGAGGGCGGCGATGATGAGGCGCTGGTTCACCTCAAGGAGCTGTGCGTCCATTTGGAGGCGTCGGTCCTGGTCCAGCCGCTTGTCGGATGCGCTCTGGAGGTGGATCACCAGGTGGTACTCTCCGGTTGCTGGAGAGCCCGCGCCGATCATCCATGCCGTGAGCGCCAACCGGTCAACGACCGGTGCGATGCTCCCGTCCACACGTGGGACGACAACGTACATCTCACGGCTTGGGCCACCGCCTTGCTGCAGATCGCGCAATTGCGGCAGGAATGCGCCGAGTGTTGGGAATGTTTCAGCGAATGGCCGATCGATCACCAGCTGACCTTCGGTGCCGGTGAGCCTGCGAAATGCCGGATTGACGTAGCTTACGACGCCGGCGTCACCCGTGACCAGCGCTACTCCGAACGGCGCTGGGTCCGCGAACTCGCCTATTAAGTCCGATGGCGCGTGTGTGGCGTCCGACGCCCTCGCGTCTGCCGCGGCGAGATTGCTCGACGTCACATCGATGTCATACCCCGGCTCGGCTGCTGCGTCGGTTACGAAATCAGAATGGCTGCGTACGGTTTCCTCCTTCGCCATGCCACTTGCTCCTGTTACTGCAGTGGCGAACGGTGTGATGGGCGTCCGTCCCGCAGTGCTACCATTGTGCTACCGCCGTCCTACCGCAGTGACCGGGTTGCCGCGCGATAGGTCATCCGACCGCTGAGATCGAGTGCACTTACGTAATGCGCGTCGGTGAGTTGATCCAGCGCACGTGCTACCTCTTCAAGTGTCAGGCCAGACGCATCAGCGATAGCCTTGGGCGAGCTTTCGCCCAGCCGCAGCAACGCATCCAGGGCGGTGGACTCTCCCGATGTCAGCTCTACCGGTCGCGTGGGCGTGCTCATCTCTGAGCGGGGCTCCGGCACGCCGGTGATGATGCCCCTGTACCCTTCAGTAATTCGCGTATTTCCATTCCGTGTCCGCAGCACTATTGCAAGTACTGGGTACTTGGGCTGCCTGCGGTTCAACGCGCGCGTTAGCAGCGCGTCGAAACCCGAGTTTTAAGAATAGTCGTATCTGACCGCCTCGATGCACGCGCCCACTTAGATTTCTGCCGTGCCACAGGCCATCCCGGAGCCGCGTGAATCGGGCTTCACGCGTACGACGCCGGTCCCGCTGTACTGGGTTCGCTATGGCGAGCGGCATCCCGCGCGCCCAACGCTGGTTCTGCTGCACGGCGGTCCGGGGGCGGACCATCGATACCTGCTGCCGCAGATGCTGCATCTGGCCGAGCGGTACGATCTGCTGCTGTACGATCAACGTGGTGGCGGCAGGTCGCGCGTGACGACCACTGCTCCGGTGACATGGGGCGACCATGTCGCCGATCTTGCGGCGATCTGTCGCGAGAGCGAAATCACGAACCCGTCGCTGGTGGGCTATTCGTGGGGCGGGATGCTGGCGATGCTGTACGCCATCGAGTCGCTGGGCCATGCGACTCTACCGCGGCCGCACAGAATGGCGCTCATCAGTCCCGCGCCGGTAACGAGCCAGTACCGGCGAGAGTTCGACGCGAACTTGAGGCAGCGCGGTAGTGCTCCCGAGATCGTGGCGGAGCGGGAGATGCTGATGGCGTCAGGGCTGCGTGAACGCGATCCGGAGGCGTATCGGCAGCGCATCTTTGAGCTCGGCGTATCCGGCTATTTCGCCGATCCGGCCGACGCGCGCGACCTTACACCGTTTCGCGTTGTTGGACGAGTTCAGCAATCCACGTGGGAAAGTCTCGGAGAATTCGATCTTCGTCCTTCGCTCGAGCGCCTGTGCATGCATTTGCGAGTGCCGTCGTGTATAGTGTCCGGACGTGACGATCCGATCCCAACCGCGTCTTCCATTGATGCCGCACGAGCGATGCAGACAGAGATCGTTCTGCTCGATCGGTGCGGCCACGTTCCGTATGTTGAGCGTCCCTTTGAGTTGTGGGAAGCGCTTGACCCGTTTCTGTCGTATACTGACCAGTACGCTGACAGGTATACTGACGCCGCTGAACCCCGCGCATGACTGATTTCCGCGCCGAGCATCACTTGGCTACCATCGACGCTGACGGCGACCTGTGCGACGTCATCGTGCGCTTTTCGTATGACGGCCTGGAGCACATCGGCCGTCTTTGGTTCGACGGACCGGCGGTGAACGACAAGCCGATCCCGGACCATGGTGCCATTCCGGGCCGGACCATGGAAGAGGCGATCCAACTGGCGGAGCGCCTCACGACCGAGGATCTGCTGCGGCGCTTCTACCGCGCCCGGGCCGAAAAGCGGAAATACCTGCAACTGCGGCGCGCGACTGAGCAGTTCCTGGACAAGGTCAAGTATCTCAATCGCGTTACCCTCTCCATCAAGGGCGGGATGCTGGATGAGGAGGGGGCCAAACAGGAGATCGAGCTCATCAAGCGACAGATGCACGAGCTGGTTGATAAGCTCCCGCCGCTTGCGGGCGTGGAAGAGCCGGCGGGGTGAAGGGTCGTGATGCACCCGTAGGGCCGACCGCCGATCGCCCCCTGCGCGTGCGCACCGAAACCCGGTCGTCCAAACAAACCCGCGCGCTAGAGGTCTTCCGCCGTCTGGAGCTAGAGTATCCTGACGTGCGTTGCGAGCTCGACTACAGCAGTCCGTTCCAGCTTTTGGCGGCCACCATCCTGAGCGCGCAGTGCACCGACAAGCGCGTGAATATGGTGACGCCAGCCCTATTTGCCCGGTATCCGGATCCCGAATTGCTCGCGGCGGCCGATCCGGCGGAGTTGGAAGCGCTCATCAAGCCGACCGGCTTCTTTCGCAACAAGACCAAGAGCCTGATCGGGATGGCCGCCGCTCTGGTGGATCGATTTGGCGGGCAGGTGCCGCGCTCCATGGAGGAGCTGGTCACCGTGCCTGGGGCCGGTCGGAAGACGGCCAATGTGGTGCTGGGTACCGCGTTCAACCAGCCCGAAGGAGTGGTGGTTGATACCCACGTTGGGCGGGTGAGCCGCAGGCTCGGGCTGGTCAGGGCGGACGATCCGGTCCGGGCGGAACAGGAGCTGATCCGACTGTTTCCGCGCGAGGATTGGACAGCGCTGTCACATCTGTTGATATTTCACGGACGTCGTGTGTGTGTTGCACGGCGTCCCAGGTGCGCGGAATGCGTGCTGAATGACCTTTGCCCATCGAGTGAAGTGTGAAGCGAGCCACGATTGAGACCAACAAGGGAACCATGGTCGCCGAGTTGTATGACGGCGATGCACCGAAGACCGTCGACAATTTCGAGAAGCTGGCGAACGAGGGTTATTACGACGGCGTGAAGTTCCACCGCGTAATTCCGGATTTCGTCGTGCAGGGTGGCGATCCGTTGTCGCGCGATCTGCCGGCCGGACACCCGCGCGTCGGGACCGGTGGTCCCGGGTACACCATCAAGTGCGAGACAGCGGGTAACCCGCGCAAGCACGAAGTGGGCACGCTGTCCATGGCGCACGCTGGGAAGGACACCGGCGGCAGCCAGTTCTTTGTCGTTCTAAACGAGGCGAACACGCGCCATCTGAACGGCGTGCATACCGTGTTCGGCAAGGTTATCGAAGGGCTGGACGTGATGCGCCAGATCAAGCCGAACGACGGGATGACCAAGGTGCGCGTGGACGGCGCCGATGCCGGCAACGACAGCATTGACAAGGGCTTGACACAGAGCGACAACAGCTCGGTCGGGGCATAGCCGCGCATGGCGGAGCTACCCAGGACTTCGACCACCCACGCTCCTCCGCCGCACACCGCGACGCACTCGTCCAGGTCCAAGTCGTCCGACTTCTCTGCGGCGCTCACGGGGCTGGTGGTGGGCGGGAGCGTGCTTTTCGCGCTCGTGTTTGGAATCGTGGAGATAACCAACCACATGTACTCGGGCGAAGCGACGGTCCAGCCCACGGTCCAGGCGGCGCCGTAACGGTCGGGGTCGCCCCTGCACCTGTGCTCGAGGCGACCAACGTAGTCAGAGCGTTTGGCGTACGGCGCGCCGTGGATGGCGTGTCGGTCAAGCTCGACCCGGGCGACTGTCTCGCGCTCTTTGGACCCAATGGGGCTGGCAAGACAACGCTGCTTCGACTGCTCGGCGGATTGATCCGGGCCACCTCCGGCACGGCGAGCATCGGTGGTGTGAAGCTGCCGGGCGAGGCCGAAGTGCGGGGCAGCGTCGGGCTCATATCACATCAGACGATGCTGTACGACGCGTTGACGCCGCGCGAGAACGTGGAGTTTGCCGCGCGTATGTATGGCGTTCCCGATGTGCGCGGAGAAGCCGCGCGCGCGCTGGAACGACTCGGGGCGAGTGCTTACGCCGACAGACCTGTAAGATCATTGAGTCGAGGGATGCAGCAGCGGGTGTCGGTGGCGCGCGCGGTTGTTCACGGGCCGTCGGTGCTGCTCGCCGACGAGCCATTTACAGGGCTCGACGCGGCCGGTGCAAGCGCGCTGTCGTCGATGCTTGCCGAGCTGCGTGATGCCGGAGCGGCCATCGGGATCGTGACGCACAATCTGGACGAGGCGCTGTCGCTGTGCACGCAGGCGGCGATCATGCGCGAGGGGCGTCTCGTCCGGCACGATGCGGCGCCAGTTCCATCCGCCAGCGAATACACGGCACTGTACCGCGAGCTATCCGTGGATGCAGCGTAGCGCCCCGGGACTGTTCGCCACCGCGCTCACTGTCGCACGCAAGGATATCACGATCGAGCTGCGGTCGCGCAGCGTCGTATTATCTGCCCTCGCGTTCACCATACTCGCGATCACGATCTTCTTTTTCGCGTGGGACCCCACAGCTGTCGCTTCGGTGGATCTGGCACCGGGAGTGCTGTGGGTGATCTTCACGTTCTCCGGACTACTTGGGCTGCACCGCTCCTTCGGCGTGGAGCAACAGACGCGCGCGATTGATGCGCTACTGGCGGCACCGGTGGACCGCGAGGGCATCTATCTCGGGAAGCTGCTAGCCAATCTTGTCTTTGTGCTCCTGATCCAGGCGGTCGCGCTGCCGGCGGTCGCGCTGTTGTACAACGTTGCTATAGGTGATTACCTGGCGTCGCTCGCGGGAATCGTGTTGCTTGCGTCGCTGGGCCTTGTGGCGGTAGGCACGCTATTCTCCGCGATGGCAGTCAATACTCGGCTGGCGGAGTTACTCTTGCCACTGCTGGCGCTTCCGTTTTTCGTTCCTGTGATTCTGCCAGCGGCGCAAGCGACGGGCCGGCTCATGAGTGGCCGAGCCGTTTCCGAGATCGCGGCTTACATAAAACTGCTGGGGGCGTTCGACATCGTGTTTGTAATCGTGTGCACGCTGGCATATCCATATACGCTGGAAGATTGAAGCTGAAAGATGAAAAGATGAAATTGTCTAAGCTGGGTTTCGTTGCGGTACTCGCTGTGGCCGCTGTGTACATTCGCGTGATTTACTTCACGCCGATGGACGCGCTCCAGGGCGCGGCTCAGAAGATTCTGTACCTGCACGCGCCGTCGGCCTGGGTTGCGTTTCTCGCCTTTGGGCTTGTCGCGATTACGAGTGCACTGTATCTGTGGCTCAGGGATCCCACGCTCGACCGCGTAGCCGCGAGCTCGGCCGAGGTGGGTCTCGTGTTCACGACGATGTTCCTGACGAGTGGACCACTCTGGGCGCGACCGATCTGGGGTACGTTCTGGACGTGGGATGCTCGGCTTACGCTGTCACTGTTCCTGTGGTTCATCTATGCGGGCTATCTGATTCTGCGGGGCGCGATAGATGACAGCGAAATGCGTGCACGATACTCCGCGGTGCTCGGGATCCTCGGTGCGATACTCGTGCCGTTCATCCATCTGAGCGTGTACATGTTCAGAACACTGCACCCGATGCCGGTGCTGTTGAAGCCGAGCGCACCTTCGATGCCGCCGGAAATGACGACGACGCTGGTATCATCATTTGTAGCATTCACGCTGTTGTACGTGTGGCTGTTGCGCGAGCGATATCAGTTGGCTGTGGAGCGCGATGTGCGAGAGGAAACGCTCCGATGACCGTTCTGGCGACAGTTCCGGACACGGCGTACTGGTATCACCTCGCGTACGGGGTGTCCGTCGTTTTGTATGGCGGCTATATCGCGAGCATATGGTGGAGGAGACGATGAGTACACCGCAGGGAATTGTTTATCTCGTGGGAGCTGGTCCGGGCGCGCCTGGCCTCCTGACGGTTCGGGGCCGCGATGTCATCACCACCGCGGACGTTGTCGTCTACAACCGGCGTGCGCACCGCAAGCTGCTGCCGCCCAAAGAGGGTGGTGGTCCGGCGCGCTACTACGCGGGTGCACATGGCGAAACCGAGGCGCCAGATCCGGCCGAAGTTCAGCAACTGTTGGTCGGCCTCGCGCGCGAGGGAAAGCGCGTGGTGCATCTGACCGACGGTGACCCGTTTGTGTTCGGCCGCGGCAGTGACGTTGCGCAGGCGCTGCACGATTCAGACGTTGACTTCGAGATCGTTCCGGGGATTACCGCGGGAAGCGCAGCATCTGCGTACGCTGGGATACCGCTCATGTCCCGAACGCTGGCTGCTTCGGCGATTTTCGCGGATGCGCGCAGGCCATCGCGCGGTGGAGCGGTGAATGATTGGAGCGCCATCGCGCGGGTTGGCGGCACGGTGGTAGTGCGCAACGCGCAGCGAGCGCTCCCGGAGATAGTCGCCGGATTTGTCGCCGCGGACGTACCGGGCGAGATCCCGGCGGCTGCAATCGGCAACATGGGGCGCGCATCACAGCGCGTGATCGTCGGTACTCTCGCTGGCATCAGCGCCGACATCGCTCGCGCGTCGCTCAACGGTACGATCACGCTCGTGATTGGATGGACCGTGCTGCTGCGCGATGAGCTCGCGTGGTTCGACGTGCGGCCGCTGTTCGGCAAGCGCGTGATCTTTGCGCAATCGCGATACGGCGCAACAACTGTGGCGGAACGACTGCGTGAGCTGGGCGCGACTGTAATGGATATGCCGCAGGGCGGTGTAGCGCGACTTGATCTCACCGCGCTGCGCGAGGAGATCGAGCGCATCGGAGATTACGAGTGGATCGTGTTCTCGAGCCCGGACGCTGTCGCCACGTTCTGGGAACTGCTGGTCGCGTCCGGACGTGACACCAGGACGTTGGCCAACGCAAAGATCGCGGCGATCGGGCCCGCCACGGCGGGCGTGCTGCTGGATCACGGCGTGACGGTGGATGTGGTGCAGGACCGATTCGAAGGGCCGGCACTGATTGACATCCTGTCGGAGAGGTCGGATGTGCCCGGCGCGCAGCTGCTTTACGTTGGCGGCGATGAGGACGCGGAGTCTTTCGGGCGGGATCTGGAGCAGGCCGGTGCGGCGGTAACCTCGCTGGCGGTATATCGTCGTGTGGCGCCCGGGAAAGGTGGCGATGCGTTGCGTCGCGCGCTGGATGCAGGTCGCGTTGATCTCATCGTCGCGATGTCACCGGACGCGGCGTCCGAGTATCTGGAGTTGGTGGGCGAGGACCTGGCCGTTCGCGTTCCAGCTGCGGTGCACGACCTGGCGACGGCGGCGGTGCTGAGCGAGGGCGGCGTGCCGGTGGTGACTGAGCCGGCAGAGCCTGCCGGGGTTGACGCGATAGTGACTGCGGTGCGGCTGAGGTTGGTCAGGCGATAGTTATCTTTCGCGCATGATTCACCCCTGGCACGACCTGTCACCCGGCATCGAGCCGCCGGATCACATTACCGCAGTTGTGGAAATCCCGACCGGGAGCCGCAACAAGTACGAGCTGGACAAGGAAACTGGGCTATTCCGCCTGGACCGTGTTCTCTATTCCGCCGTATCGTATCCCGGCGAGTACGGTTTGATTCCGCGCACTCTGCACGAGGACGGCGATCCGCTGGACGTGCTGGTTCGGGTTGAGGAAGCGACATTTACCGGGTGTCAGATCGAGGTCCGCCCCATCGGCGTGCTGAAGATGCTCGATCTGGGCGATCCCGACGACAAGATATTCGGCGTACCGTGGCACGATCCACGGTACGAGGAATACTACGACATCGACGCTTTCCCGCAGCACTATCTCAGGGAGATCGAGCACTTCTTCCAGATTTACAAGGATCTGGAAGGACGTCGGGTCGAGATCATTGGGTGGGAAGGAAGTGATTCCGCGAAGGAGGTTATCCAGCACTCCATTGCGCGGTACGACGCCAAGTACATGCGCGTAGGACCATAAGTGCCGTTTAGGCTCAGATTCATGGTGTGGGCGCCGGAAGCCCGAACAGATCCCCCATCCGTGCGGCCCTGATCACCTTGACTGTTGTCTCCTGGACCGGGCGAGCCTGTCCGTTATTGCCTTGCTGGGCTAGCGCGCCGCTGAGATTCAGTCCAAGAAGTGCGTAGTCGATCGGTGTGACCAGTGAAGCGCGGTCCACCCAGTCGCCTCGCCGAATGATTGCGGCCGGTCCGAGATAGCTGTTCCAGAGCGCCAGGCTGCGCGGGATGTCGAGGGCCGCACCGGTCGAGTCACCGATCGGGGTCGGCGACATGTGCTCCAGCAGTCCCTGACGAATGATGTAGTGTCCCAGTCCAAGCCGCTGCACATACGGGCTTCCTGGAGAGAAATAGATTGGGCGCTCAGGTAGCGCATCGGTTAGCAGGCGCAGCACCAGTATTTCGGGTCGCGTGATGTAGCCCGGCGCCAGCCGTCCTTCGATTGCGCCACTCCGGAAGAGCTGCGCGCTGGACAGCTCCATGTAGTCCGGGATCGCGTCCGCCTGCGCCGTCGTCAACCTGAAGACGGGGTGGGTGGGCACCGGCCAGCTCTTGCCGCGGTACAGTGCCGGACCGTGCTCGCGGTCGTACAGTACGACGGGAGTGCGGATGAGCTGACGCACAAACCAGTCGGTGCCGAGGTACTCGCCGATTACAACCGTGACGTCTCGCCGCACGCCCTCGACTTCCTGTGCGTACCAGAGCGGGAAAGTATCGTTGTCGCAGTTAGTGAGTATCACGCCGTACGGCTCGGTGGAATTGAGCAGATCTACTGCCCAATCACGCGCGACGGTATCGCCGCGGCGCGAAGCGGCTTGCCAGTTGCCGACCAGTGGGATAAGTCCGAGCGCGACGAGCGCCGCCGCGTAGCGCGACCTGGCCCAGAGTCCCGCGATGCCAATCGCTACCCAGACGCTCCAGGCACTGAAGCTCCAGAGATAGAAATAGTCCCGGTCTCGAACTTCCCGTGGCACCGCGTCGCCAAGCTCCAGCGCCTGGGAGTATCCGTATTTGAAGTTCATGTAATAGACGAGCAGCAACGTCAGCGTCAGCATGAACGTTGCCCAGTACCAGAACGAACGTCTGTCCCAGCGCCAGTGCACTACCGCGCCGTAGGCGCCGAGCGCAAGAACGCCGAGCGCGAGCAGCAGTTGGAGAGCCGGAGCAGCACCGTGCGGGTCACGCAGCCACTGCCACTTGAAGTACAGCCACAGCATTCCGACCTGCGCAGGGAATGATATCTGCCGGTCAGTTACCGCCGGCTTGCCGTACTGCTCTCGATTAATATTGGCCGACAGCCGTTGGTACGTGAGATGGCTGAACGTACACGACAGCTCAAGATGTGTCGCACAGCCGGTGGGCGCGCCCTCGTTAATGGCCGGGAATTGAGCGGCGCGGATGGGCTCGTAGATAAAGGGAGTGAGCCCGAGCACAAACGCGCCAAGCACGGCGAGAACCAACTTGCCGTTGAGAAACTTGCGCCAGTCAAAGGCGACGACCGTCACCACGACCGCGAGTCCGGGGAGCAGGCCGGCGGGATGCACGGCGTAGCCCGCGCCCAACAGGAACGAGACCGCGACGAGTCGGGCATCGTTGCGGCGCTGTCCGCGGCCCTGAAGCCACAGCACCATGAGCCAGGTTATTGCCCCGAAAATGGCGAGCGAGACGGTGTAGACCTTTTCGTTCACCACAGACTGGTTCCACACTGTGAACGCGGTCGCCCCGATCAGTACTCCGGCCGCGGCAACTATGCGGCGATTTCTCACCATCATGCCGCCTCTGGCGAGCACGTGGTCGATCAGGAGAAACCAGACCCCGCTTGCGAACGCGGTACACAGTGCGGCCAGGATATTGATCCGCGCCGCGTACGACACGGGGATCGGCAGCAGTGCGAAGGCGTGCGCCAGCATTACGAACAGCGGGTTGCCCGGTGGATGCGGTAATCCGAGCACCCTGGCGGCGGCGATGTACTCGCTGGCATCCCACATGGCGGTCGTTGGCGCCAGCGTTACGAGATACAACACCAGAACCGCGACGGACGCGAGCGCAGCCCACCTGTACGGCGGCTCGATTGGCGCCGCCGTCATGTCAACTTGCTGCACTACATCCCTCGCCTATCCAAGACTCCCGACCCCGACCCCGACCTCAGCACTGTCGACTTCTGCCTTGCCTTGAGCCTTTCGCGTGACTCCGATCGGCAAAGGCTGGCTGGGAGTAGCGTGTCGCGTTCAGCCTGGCTCAGAGTGTCGCGCATGAGCGAGCGCAGTGTGTCGCACGCTACGACGACGGCCGGCCCCGTTTCAGCGTCGCGTGCGGGACGGTGCGCCGCGAGGATGGGCAGTACGGTTGCAACCGTTACACCGGCTCCGGCCAACACACGGCGGAGCTGGGCCGAGCCGCGGGCGACACGCATCTTGAGCGCGGAAACGCCAACCCCCGTGACAGCCGCGATCTCCTCGTAGCTCAAATCGTCGGCGTACTTGCTGACGACCGCCGAGCGCGTCTCAGCCGGTAGCTCGGCCAGCGCCACGCTCAACCGCGCGGCTAAAGCATGGTCGCGCTCAGAAGTGGCACTGTCGCACGAGCTTTCCGGTGCCAGCTGCATGCGCCACCATTCGCCAGCGACGTGTGCGCGGCGGCTACTCATTTGGGTCGCCGATCTGCAGCGGTTTGCGACAATGCACATCAGCCACGATCCGAACCGTTCGCGTTCCTGGTACCGGTCCAGCGAGTTGTACGCACGGATGAAGGCGTCCTGCACCGCGTCGGCGGCATCATCGGGGTCGCCCAGTAGCCGCATTGCCAGCCGAGCGCAGCGGCCGTGATATCGCTCGACGATGAGCCGGAACGCGTCCGCGTCGCCGGCCCGGACGCGTCCAATAACGGCGGCATCGGAAGTCACCATGCTACGTTAACCCGCGAGTCGGCAAACCGGTCACACGAACCGGTCACGCGGACCGGGTCATACCCTGGCGGGGAGCAGCTAAAAGTTGCACTGTATTGGCGCACTGTGTTGGCGATCCCTCAACCCCATCTTCAAGATGACGGCACCCGACGTAGCCACTGCCCCTGCGCCCGCCAAATCCGCGAGCCTGTGGGAAGACTTCATAGATATCTTCGTCTCGCCAAGCGAGGTGTTCGAGCGGCGTCGCAATGCTGGATTCCTGGTGCCGTTGCTGGTGTTCGCGGCGTTGATGACGGTGCTCGCGGTCGTTGGCAAGTCGGCGCTCCAGCCTCTGTTCGATGCTGAATTTGCCCGAAATGCGGCCCGAGCGATGAAGAGCAATCCGGCCCTCACGCCGGAGAAGATGGAGCAGGGACGTGCAATGACCGAGAAGTTCCTCGGGGTCGGCGTCTTCTTCTCCGGACTGCTCGCACCGCTTATCGTAGGTGTTGTCCTGTGGATCGCCGGGAAATTTGTCGACGCAAAGGAAGACATCAAGGCTGCATGCATGATCGCAACGTATGCCTTCTTCCCCAAGATCATCGAATCGCTGCTCAACATCGCGCAAGGTTTCTTGCTGGACCCTGCATCCCTGAACGGCAGGTATCGTGTCACGCTCGGCCTCGCCCGATTCTTTGACCCGGACACGGCGTCCCCGGTGTTGGTCGGGCTGCTCGGCCGCATCGACCTGTTCACGATCTGGTCCACGGTGCTGCTGGCGATCGGGTTGAGCGTGGTGGCGCGGATCCCCAAGTCTCGCGCCGCGATCGCCGCGGTCGTGGTATGGGTGATCGGGGCGATTCCGGGCTTGTTCGCCGCGTTGCGCGGCGCATAGTAGGGCCGATGGGGCCACGGGCGTGGTCCCATCGCGGTTTACGGCTCAATCGCGCCGTGCTCCACCGGCTCACGCTCGCGCCGGATGAACAGCGTATCGTACAGCAGCGCCGCGATCATCGAGCCGATTATCGGCGCGGTCCAGTAAACGAACTGCCCCTCGTAAATGCCGCTGGCGAGCGCGGGCCCGAACGAACGCGCCGGGTTCATCGAGGCGCCGGTGAGGGGCCCGATCGCCAAAATGTCCACCGCGAGCGTCAGTCCGATGGCGAAGCCACCGACCTTTACGGCCTTGGGATCGACAGCCGTGGCGAAGACGACGAAGGTGAGAAAGAAGGTGGCGATCGCCTCCAGGATCCATGCCTGCGCGGCGGTGACGTCGAGCGAGATCGCCTGACCGCCGCCGCGGGTCGCGAGGAATATGTCGGCGGGGAACGTTCCCTTCAGGGCGTACGCCGCCGAGGTCGCGCCCAGCAACTGTGCGACGATATAGACGCCCGCCATCATCGGATCTATGCGTCGGGCGACAATGAATCCGATCGTTATCGCCGGATTGAAGTGACCCGAAATCCGCATCAGCGCGGACACGAAAATCGCGAACACCAATCCATGAGCCAGCGCTACCTGGAGCAGCGCGTTGGGAGAGTTGGACTGTGCCGCCATCATTATCGCGGCGCTCCCGACAAACGTCAGAGCAAAGGTTCCGATGAACTCGGAAATAAAGTGTCGTAGCGAGTCCCGCATTCCCTCTCTCCATATGAGTGAACGTGAAGGGACCAAACGCGCTACGGCGCTCTACAGCGGACTACATGCCGCCGCTACACCACTCTGCGAAGGACGAGCGCCGCGTTGATCCCACCAAAGCCGAAGGAGTTGCTGAGCACGTGCTCCACACGTTCAGCGCGTCCCGTTCCGGCGATGTAGCCAAGATCGCACGCCGGGTCGGCCTCGGTAAGATTAACGGTGGGGGGAAGCCACTCTTGCTCGATCGCGAGCGCACAGATGGCAGCCTCGATCGCGCCCGACGCGCCCAGCGCGTGGCCGTAGTAGCCCTTAGTCCCGCTCACCGCGACGGTGTTCGCTGCCTCGCCAAAGACCTGTCTGATGGCGATCGTTTCGGTGGGATCGTTCAGCGGTGTCGCACTGGCATGCGCGTTTATATAACCGATCTCGCCCGGCGTTACATCTGCGTCGGCAAGCGCCATACGCATCGCGCGCGCGGCCTGCACGCCGTCCGGACGAGGGGCGGTCATGTGGTGCGCGTCATTGCTGGTCCCGAAGCCAGCGACCTCGGCATAGATTTTCGCGCCGCGCGCCCTGGCCCGGTCGTACTCTTCGAGGATCAGGACCGAGGCGCCCTCACCCATCACGAAGCCGTCACGATCCTTGTCGAACGGACG
>JBPCNJ010000147.1:0-10964 GCA_051001375.1 Gemmatimonadaceae bacterium | reverse complement strand
ATCGGTATTTCTACGCTCAGCAGGACAAGCAAGGCGTGATCATGGACGAGCGATACAATCAGGGTGGTGAAGTGGCTGACTACATCGTGAGCGAGCTGAACCGTCCACTCATGGGCTACTTCGCGGAACGCGCCGGCAAGACTTTCACCATGCCGATGGTGGGGATCTACGGACCGAAAGTGATGCTCATCAACGAGTCGGCTGGCTCGGGCGGCGACGCGCTGCCCTACTACTTCCGTCTCGCCAAGATTGGCCCACTCATCGGGACGCGAACATGGGGCGGATTGGTGGGGACCATAGGTGTTCCGTCGACGATCGACAACGGAGGCATTACAGCGCCCGACCTGGCGTTCTATGATCTCAACGGAAAGTGGTCTATAGAAAACGAAGGTGTAGCACCGGACATCGAAGTGGAGAACACACCGGCCGACGTGATCAAGGGCCGAGATGCACAACTGGAGCGGGCGGTTGCGGAAGCGTTACGAATGCTGCCGCAGTATCCGGTGCAGCGAGTTCCGCGACCTGCACCGATCAACCGTGTGTCTGGCGGAGGCACGAGCCCGAACTAGAAGCCAGCGCAAGTATTGGTAAAACAATTCCGAACCAGGAGATGACAGTGAAACACGTCAGACGCGGAGTTGCGCTCGTTGCGATCATAGCCGCGCCCATCATCGTACATCCGCTCTCGGCCCAACAAGCACAGCCGCAGCAAGCGCAGCCGCAGCAAGCACCCGACCTGGCCGCGTTTGACCAGTACGTGGCTCGCGCCGCGCGCGATTGGCACGTGCCGGGGCTGGCCATCGCGGTAGTGAAGGACGATTCGCTCGTGTTTGCCAAGGGCTACGGCGTGATCGAGATCGGCAAACCGGCGCCCGTTACCGAGCACACGCGCTTTGCGATCGGGTCCACCACAAAGGCGATGACTACCGCCGCGCTCGCAATGCTGGTGGACGAGGGGAAGGTGCGCTGGGACGGTCGCGTGATCGATTACTTGCCGGAGTTCCGGTTGTATGATCCGTACGTCACGCGCGAGATCCGAATTCGTGATCTGCTCACCCATCGTAGTGGACTGCCCAACACCGACCTGCTGTGGGCCGTTCCGGAGAACAGCTACAACATCTCGGAGATGATGCGTCGTCTGCGATACGTGGAGCCGGAGTCTTCGTTTCGCTCGCAGTGGGACTACCAGAACGTGGTATACGCGATCTCCGGCCTGATCGTGGCGCGCGTGTCCGGGATGCCGTGGGAGACCTTTGTTCGCACGCGGATTTTCACCCCGCTCGGTATGAACGAGACCGAGCCGCTGGTCTCAGCTATCGCCGGGAAAGAGAATGTCGCCGTGCCGCACGCGGAAGTTCATGACACGGTTCGTGTAGTCCCAGTGCGTAGCACGGATGTGATCGCACCCGCGGGCTCGGCGTGGTCAAGCGTGGTCGACATGTCGAAGTGGATGCGTTTCATGCTGGACAGCGGCCGCGTCGGAACGCAGCGACTCATCAAGCCGGCGAATTTCAATGAGATCATAGCACCCCAGATCCGCGCGCCGATGGAGGAGTATCCGGCCCTGAAACTCGCGCGACCGCACTTCTTCAGTTACGCGTTCGGCTGGTTCGTGCAGGACTACCATGGACAGACTGTCTGGATGCACACCGGCAGCATCGATGGCATGAGTGCCATCATTGGCCTCATTCCGGAACAACGCCTCGGCGTATACGTGCTCGCCAACCTGGATCACGCCGAGCTGCGGCATGCGCTCATGTACAAAGTGTTCGACATGTACAACACTGATACGGCGTACAGCCGCGTTGCAGGGCGCGACTGGAGTGCTGAGCTGCACACGCTATTCGCGGCCAGGAGAAAGAGCGCTCAGGCGGCTCAGGCCGCCAGTGCGGCCAAGCACGTAAAAGGAACCCGTCCGTCGTTGCCGCTCGGGCGCTACGTCGGCACATACACTGACTCCACCTACGGCACCGTCAACGTCACACTGGCCGGCAGCGCACTGCACGCGCGCTTTGTGAATGCTGACATGGGCGACCTGGAGCCATGGGAGTACGACACCTTCAGGAGTCAAAAAGTCGGCCAGGAAAAGCAGATCACTCCGCTGACGTTCCTGCCCGATGGCACCGGCGGTGTGAGTGCCGTGCAACTGTTTGGCGTAAAGTTCGTGCGATCGGGTCAGCAGCCGCAATGACAATGAGAAAGACAATGACAATGATGAAGACAGACTTATTCGTCCTGGCGCTCTGTACCCTCGCGCCTGCTGCCACGATCGCCGCGCAGAGTACAACGAGTCAGAGCAGTCCCGGCCCGGATGTTCCGCGCCCGCACGTGGTGCCTGTCAGGCCCCCAGCGGCGCCGGCGTTCGACAAGACCGAAGTGCAGATAGCGATGCGTGATGGAGTGCGCCTGCATACGGCGATCTACAGCCCCAAAGACATGGCGGCGAATCTGCCATTTCTCATGAGCCGAACTCCGTACGGGATCGAGGCCGCGGGTAAGAGCCTCGCTAGTCCCGTGCTGGCTGACCTGATCAGCGACGGTTACATCTTCGTCTTTCAGGACATTCGTGGGCGGTACACATCGGAGGGAAAGTTTGTGATGCTCCGTCCAATGCGAGACAAGAAGGACCAGAATGCAATAGACGAGAGCACCGATGCGTACGACACTATCGACTGGCTGATCAAGAACGTGCCGCATAACAACGGACGCGTTGGCATGCTGGGAACGTCGTACCCCGGTTGGCTCACGGTTATCGCCACGCTCGATCCGCATCCGGCACTCAAGGCGGCTTCCCCGCGGGCCTCGCCCGCCGACATGTTCATCGGCGACGACTTCCATCACAACGGTGCATTCCGCTTGAGCTACGGCTTCGAGTATGCGACCATGATGGAGACGTCGAAGGAGAATTCCCAGTTCGCTTTCGATCAACCGGACAACTACGACTGGTATCTGAAACTCGGCTCGCTCGCGCACGTCGACGAACGCTATCTGCACGGCAACATCCCGTCATGGAGCGACTTCGTCACACATCCGAACTACGATGCGTTCTGGCAGCGCCAGGCAGTCGCTCCGTACCTGGACCGGGTGAAAGTCCAGACCCTGAACGTCGCCGGATGGTGGGATCAGGAGGATTTCTACGGGCCCGTGAAGATCTACGAGACGTTGGAGCCGCATGACACACAGCATCTCAACTATCTGGTCGTTGGCCCCTGGAACCACGGCGGATGGAATGCTCCTACCGGGCAGCGACTCGGCGACGTCGACTTCGGCAGTCCCACCTCTGTGTACTTCCGGAAGAACATCGAAGCGCCCTGGTTTGCGTACTGGCTCAAGGACAAGGGGACGCTGAAGCTCGCGGAAGCCACCACGTTCGAGGCGGGGTCGAACCAGTGGAAGTCATACAACAGCTGGCCGCCGCGCGATGGCGTTACGGGTCGGAAACTATACGTCCGTGCGGATCACAGACTCTCGCTCGATCCGCCGACCGGCAACGCGGCCCAAAAGTCTCAGAAGTCCCAAGCGTTTGATTCGTACGTGTCCGATCCGGCCAATCCGGTCCCGTACCGCCCGCGGCCAATCCTGCCAACGTACGGCAATGGTTCCACCTGGTCGAGGTGGCTGGTGGACGACCAGCGCTTCGTGAAGGACAGGCCCGATGTGCTGTCGTGGACAACGCCTCCGCTGACCGGGGACGTCGTGATTGCCGGCGCCATCTCCGCCCACCTGTTGGCATCGACGACAGGGACTGATGCAGACTGGATCGTCAAACTCATCGATGTTTACCCGGAGCAGTATGAGCCCGACCCGAAGCTTGGCGGCTATCAGCTCATGGTCGCGAACGATGTACTGCGTGCACGCTTCCGCAACGGGTTCGAGCACCCGCAGCCGATCGTGCCAAACCACGTCGACGAGTATGTCGTCGATCTGCACACGCAGGACTACCGTTTTCTGAAAGGGCACCGAATCATGGTTCAGGTGCAGAGCAGCTGGTTTCCACTCATCGATCGCAACCCGCAGACTTTCGTGCCGAACATTTTCGACGCGAAGGATTCAGACTTCAAAGCAGCGACAGAACGGATCTTCCATTCAACTCAGGCTGCTTCATACATCCAGCTACCGATTGAAGGAAGTGCATCGGGCATATCTACCACACACCAGTGAGAGCTCCATGCAGCATGCAATAATGCGGTATTCAATTCGAACCGTAGTAATCCTTGGCATCTCCATGACGGCCGGTGCGCCTCTGGCCGCTCAGGCCGTCACTGTCAAGCCGGACACAAGCGCCAAGGTGAGCGCTAGCGTAAAGCCGGAGACTGACTATTCCGCTCCGGCGGGTGCGCCATACACGGCTGAGAACGTCACGGTCCAGACGCCGATGGGGCATACGCTTGCGGGGACGCTCACCCTACCAGGAGGGGCGAGCCGAGCGCATCCGGTGGGAGCGATCGTGACGATTACGGGCTCAGGGCCGGAAGAGCGGGACGAGTACATCGGACTGCAAGGCTATCGTCCTTTCCGACAGTTGGCTGACTCCCTGGGACGTCGTGGTATCGCGGTGTTGCGCATGGATGACCGCGGCACTGGTGCGTCGAAGGGGACATTCAAAGGAGCCACCAGCGCCGACTTTGCCGAAGACATCCGCGCGGGGCTGGCGTACCTCCGGACGCGGCCTGAGATCAAGGTGAATAGCCTGGGAGTTATGGGTCACAGCGAGGGCGCTGTCATTGCACCGATGGTCGCGGAAAAGGAGCCGACCTTGCGCGCGATCGTGCTGCTCGCAGGCGTCGCGCGGCCTGCCATGAGCGTGATGAAGTTCCAGATGGCCAACAACATCAAACACGACACGGCACTGACCGGGGTAAAGCGGGACTCCGCGATCGCCGCGATTCCGACGACCATCAGTTCGATGATGGCCAAGGATCCGTGGCTACAATACTTCCTGACGTACGATCCTGCAGCGACTGCACGTCACGTGAAGACGCCGGCTGTGTTGATCCTGACCGGGGCAAACGACCAACAGGCCGACCCAACGCAAGTGCCAGAGTGGGCGGCGGCATTCAGGGCGGCAGGTAATCCGGACGTGACCGCTCAGGTAGTGCCAAACGTCAGTCACCTCTTTGCATACGATACCAACGGCTATCCCGGCAACTACGTCAAGTTGAAGCCACCGGTGATGATTGAGCCGGAGGTCGTAGGCACGATCGTCGACTGGCTCGTGCAAAGGCTTCACTGATGCTACCGGAGGCTGTACTTTCGCGCTCTGCGCCAGAATGCGCAGTGCATTGCTCTCGCGTTGGTTTGTCTTCCCTCATTTTGGACTTTCCGTGAAAATGACCATTGGCACCGCGTTTGCCTGGGCCGTTCTATTTGGTCTTGGCGCTGGAGCAAGGGTTGGCGCGCAAGCGCAAGGTACAGCCCAGTCCCTCTCTACCGGCGACCATCTCGCCGCGACCGTTGACTCGGTAGCATCACGCGTGCTCAAGAGTACGGGTGTGCCGAGTGCGTCGGTGGCTGTCGTTACGCATGGTCGCGTCGCATATGTGCAGGCGTACGGTTTGGCGAGACTGGATCCGCGTGTTCCGGCACGGCCGGACATGCGTTACGGCATCGGCTCGATCAGCAAGCAGTTCACGGCGTCCGCGATTCTGCTGCTGCAGCAGGATGGAAAGATCTCGCTCGACGATCATGTGTCGCGCTACGTGCCGGGTCTCACGCGCGGCGACGAGGTCACCATTCGCGAACTGCTGTCGCATACGTCCGGATATCAGGACTACTGGCCGCAGGACTACGTGCCGCCATTCATGGAACAGGCTACGACCGCGCAGGGAATCCTGGATCACTGGGCGAAGCAGCCGTTGGATTTTGAGCCGGGGAGCCGGTGGCAGTACAGCAATACCAATTTCGTCATCGCGGGAAAGATTGTCGAGAAGGCGAGCGGTATGCCGTTCTTCCAATTCCTACGTACCAGAATACTGGATCCACTCCAGCTCACGAGCGCCGTTGATTTCGACACCGGAGGGCCCGGAGCGATCGAGCCTGTTGGCTACCTGCGCTACGCACTTGGGCCGCTGCGTGTGGCGCCCAGGACAGCGCCAGGATGGGTGTTCAGCGCCGGTGAGCTGGCGATGACGGCGCGCGATCTGGCGCGCTGGGACATCTCGATCATCGATAAGTCGCTGCTAAGCCCGGCGTCATACCGGGCGCTCACGACGACAGTGCTACTTAACAGTGGTGTGTCCACCGGTTATGGCTTGGGTGTCAATGTCGCTCTCGGGGGCGGTCGTCGCGCTTTAGAGCACAGTGGAGAGGTGTCGGGATTCACCGCGGAGAACATTGTGTTCCCGGACGACAGCGCCGCCATTGTGGTGCTGACGAATCAGGACGCGGCTCCGGCCGCGGGCGCGATTGCACAGCAAATTGCCAGGATGATGTTCACTACCGAGGATGCACAGACGCAGGCCCGGACCGCGCTTGCGCTGCGCATCTTCCAGGGGCTGCAACATGGCACGGTTGACCGGTCTCTGTTCACCGCGAACGCGAACGCTTACTTCAGCAACGAGGCGGTCCGCGATTTTGCGTCCAGCCTCGCCCCGCTCGGCGCACCGAAGCAGTTCGTTCAGGTCTCGCAGCAGAACCGCGGCGGCATGACGGAGCGCAGCTACCGCGCCATGGTGGCGGGTCGGACGCTGGACGTATGGACGTACGAGACGTCGGACGGAAAGCTGGAGCAGTACCAGGTGGCACCGCTGGGGGACAGCGGTGGGTGATCGGTGGGTGATCCGTGGGTGATCCTGGCGTGATCCTGACGTGATCCTGACGTGATCTATCCTTGGATCAGGTAAGTTTACTAGCTGGCGAATGACCGACCAGGAGGACGCTGATGCGCTTCGAGGATCGTCAACTATTTACGACTGCCCAGTTCATGGCCGGCACGCCGGACGCGAGCGACAAGGATCGCATGCGCGGATTGGAGGCTGCTGTTCGGCGTCGCGACGCGGTGCTCGCGGCCATCAGCCATGCCGCGTCCCGGTTCATCGATACGGCCGATTGGGACCGGGATATACGCGACGTGCTCGGCGCCATCGGTACCGCGGCTGAGGTGGACCGGGTCTACCTGTGCGAGGGATATCGCGACGGCAGCGGCACGCTCCGAACGAGAATGCAGCACGAGTGGATCGCGGAGGGAGCAGCTCCGCGTGGTAGCGACCCGGCGGTGCAGGACCTGGAAGTGACATCAGTCGGTGTGTGTCGATGGGAGCCGCTCAAGCGGGGCGACGTAATTCACGGGCGAGTCGCCGCGATGTCGTGCAGCGAGCGAGACTACTTCGCGCAATTCCACATCTGCTCGGTCGCGGCTGTCCCGATCTTCGCCGGTGCGACGTGGTGGGGGTACGTTGGTTTCGCGAATGATACGGGTGAGCGCGAATGGTCACGCAGCGTCATCGAGGCCGTGCAGGCCGCCGCTGCAACGCTCGGCGCCGCGATCTACCGAAAGCAGGCCGAGGAGAGGCTGCGTGAGAGCGAAGCGTGCTTTCGTCGGCTCAGCGAAGCCGCATTCGAAGGTGTTCTCATTCACAATCGAGGCATCGTGCTCGAGGCCAATCCGGCGATCGGGCGCATCTTCGGCTACGATGTCGAAGAGCTGCGTGGAAAAAATCTGATCGACTTCGTCGCAACCGAAGAATCACGCAATCTTATCCTGGAGCACATGTGCTCGGGTTCGGAAGAGCGGTACGAAGTTACCGGAAGATGCAGAGACGGCAGACTCATCACCGTCGAGATCACGGGGCGGGTCACGTCATATCACGGCATTCCGGCACGCGTGGCCACGATCCAGGACATCACCGAGCGCAAGCAAGCGGACGCCATCGCCCGTCGGCTCATCGAGGAGCAAGCGGCGCGCGCGGCGCCGGAAGCTGCCGAGCGTAGGGCCGCGTTCCTGGCGGAGGCGAGTCACGTTCTGGGAATGTCCTTCGACTATCACACCACGCTCGCGACGCTCACTCGTCTCGCCGTGCCAGCGCTGGCGGACTACTGCACCGTCGATATCATCGGTCGCGACGGAGTGATCGAGCGCGTGGGGGTTGCGCATGTGGATCGGGACAAGGAGCCGCTGCTATGGCAGGCGGCTCGCTGGGTCAACACTGACGCTCCGAAGGCGCACCATCTTCGGAAAGCACTCGTCGATGGTGAGTCGGTGCTGTGCGGCGATGCCCCGGATGTGATGATCGCAACGCAGCACATCGATCAGGAGCAGGAGCATCTGCTCATGCAGCTTGGGCCGCAATCGCTGCTGTCCGTGCCACTACGCGTGCGTGGCGTGATCGTGGGCGCGCTCACGCTGTACTCGGCGGAATCCGGCCGTCGTTACGATCCCGACGATCTTGCGCTCGCCCAAGAGCTTGCACTGCGCGCCGCGCTCGCCGTGGAGAACGCGCGACTGTTTCACGAAGCTGAGCTGGCGACACGCGCGCGCGATCAGATGCTCGGGGTCGTCGCACACGATCTGCGTAA
The DNA here is from genome assembly GCA_051001375.1 of Gemmatimonadaceae bacterium. Classification (GTDB taxonomy): domain Bacteria; phylum Gemmatimonadota; class Gemmatimonadetes; order Gemmatimonadales; family Gemmatimonadaceae; genus Fen-1247. Next base: position 2,450 of record JBPCNJ010000147.1, on the reverse strand, counting down.
TCCGCTCGGCACAATGCTCATGGCGTCTGAATTGATCGAGGAGAGCCTGACGTCGGAATCGCCTGCGCGCCGGCATATCGCGATAGTGCTCCGGTCCGGAGAGCGGATGAACCGCCTCATTCAGGATCTGCTCGACGTCAGGCGCATCGACAGTGATCGGCTCTCGATCGAGCCGCGTTCCGTGCCGGCGGTGGCGCTGCTCGGCGAAGCTACCGAGATGCTTCGTCTGCTCGCGGCGGCCAGCAGGCTTGATCTGGTGCTGGACGCACCTGACGATCTCCCGAACGTGCTTGCCGATCCGCCGCGGATCCATCAGGTGCTGTCCAACCTGATTGGCAACGCGATCAAGTTCACACCGCAAGGCGGCCGCATCACGCTTCGTGGGACTCGAAACGAAGCAGACATGCGTGTGGCGGTATGCGACACCGGTCCGGGAATTCCGGCGGAGCAACTGCCGCACATCTTCGGGCAATTCTGGCAGGGCACTCGCGCCGACCATCGAGGCATCGGGCTCGGCCTTGCCATCGCCAAAGGAATCGTCGAAGCACACCGCGGCAGGATCTGGGTCGAGAGCACTGTTGGGGAAGGAAGCAAGTTTTTCTTTACGCTGCCGGTCTGCAGCTGCTGTACCTCCTGATCGAGGCAACTGGATGAACGCCGCCGACTCGCTCCTTGCGCGACACGTACGGCCAAGCGGCGTCGAGCGACCGGTTGCTCGTGACGCATCGAGTTTGCAATTACCGTCATATTCCAAGAGGAGTCACATGAGCATATTCGGGACGCTGATGTCAAAGATCTTTCACCATGGGCAGACTGACGCTGGAGCCGCGGCTCCGGCGGCATCGGTGAACACGCCAGCACCAGCGCCGGCGTCGGCCACCGCGTCAGCCTCGGCGGCTGCACCGGTCGCGGCCCAATCCGTGGACGTGGAAGCGACACTGGAAGGGATGGCGGCGAAGTACCCACATGAGGTCAACTGGCGCTACTCCATCGTCGACCTCATGGCGATGCTCGGAATGGACAACAGCCTCGCCCAGCGCAAGGAACTAGCGCAGGAGCTCGGCTACACGGGCGACATGAACGACAGTGCGACCATGAATACGTGGCTGCACAAGCAGGTGATGAAGAAGCTGGCCGAGAACGGCGGCAAGGTACCTGCCAATTTGATGGGTTGACGAGTTGGCGAATGAGCGACTGATACGGCTGAAACAGCTCCGGAACCGGCATGGGCCTTGCCCTTATACCGCGTAATTACACCGAGCGCGGAACGGCGCATCGGCGAACTACGTTATACGACATGTCACGGAGATTTCCATGGACGACAATAAGGATCTGACCCAGAAGGGCACTGAGAACTCGATGAAGGGCAAGATGACCGATGCCAAAGGCAAGGTCAAAGACGCGGTCGGTGGCCTGACGGGTGACACGAGTACACAGGCCGAAGGCAAGATGGACCAGGCCAAGGGAAAGGCGCAGGACACGCTCGGTAAGGCACAGCGCAAGATGGACGACAACGACTAGCAAAACAAAGCCGAGGCGCCCTTCGATGTAGAAGGGCGCCTCGGTCGTTAACAGCTGTCGAGTACCTATTCTAAGTACTCTCACTCATTAAGCTGCTCTCCGGGTCTTGCGGCAGACGAACCGTGGCGCGCCGCTCGCGATCGTCACGCTGGCCCAGGAACTCGCCGACAGCGGCGAGAGACTCGATGTGATCGCAGAAGATCTTGAAGGTTGCAAGCAGTGGAACCGCGATGAAGGCGCCCGGCACTCCCCAGATCCAGAACCAGAACGCAAGTCCAACGAACAGCGCCACCGGGTTCAGCGACAGGCGATGACCCAGCAATAGTGGGCTTACGAAGTTGCCCTGGATCAGATTGATCAGCAGGAAGCTGGCGGGAATGAGTAGCGCGTGGCCAATGCTATCGAACGTCGTGAGCGCAGCGATGGACAGGATCACCACCATTGCGAGCGCGCCGAGGTATGGGATGAACTCGAACAGCGCCACGAGTGCGCCCCAGAGCGGTGGGTTGGGCATTCCCCACAAGTACATCACCCCGGTGACCACCAGACCCTCGCCGATATTCACCAGCGCCGCGGTCAGCAGGTAAGTCGAGATGGACGATTCCGTCTCGCGCGCAATCTGGACTGCCTTCCTCTTCTCACCCAGGTTTGGCAGCACCTTGATGAGCTTCTGCAGAAACAGATCACCCGCCGCGAGCAGGAAGTAGAGCAGGATCAGAACCTCGAGCACGCTCGCGACCGATCGTTGGGTGGTGCCGAAAGCGCGTGACGCCAAACTTGGCCCCTGGACCACAACTTCCGCTGGCCTTGCCCCCGCACTTCCTGCCGCCGCAGTCGCGCCACTCGCTACCTGCTCTGCCGTCTTGGAAGCGCGCTGGATCGGTCTGATGATCTTGTCCAGCCTGGTCTCGGCGGTCGCTAACGTCTGC
>JBPCNJ010000146.1:0-3624 GCA_051001375.1 Gemmatimonadaceae bacterium | reverse complement strand
GTGTCCATCGTTCCTATCGAGTCGGATCAGTTTCGTTGCGTTCCTGAAGCCAAGATGCGCGTCTACCGCACGCGCGATAGCGGTGCATCATGGGAGCCCCTCGCCCGAGGTTTGCCGCAGAAAGACGCATACGAGACCATCCTTCGCGACGCGCTTGCGGCGGACTCGTTCGCTTCGGCGGGCATCTACTTCGGCACCCGAAGCGGCAAGCTCTTCGGCTCGGCGGATAACGGCGAGAGCTGGCGCGAGATCGCCGATGCGCTGCCATCGATCGTGTGCGTGAAGGCCGCTGTCATCGGCACGCCGCCGTCCTGACGAGCGGTGCCGATCACGATCGAGATCCCAAGTGTATTGCGGTCGCATGCGTGCGGAAGTGCCATCGTGCTTATAGAGCGACCGTGTGCATCAGTTGGTGATGCACTTGCGGCGCTCGCCGTTCGGTATCCCGGCGTAGTGGATCGTGTTATGACAGAGCAAGGTGCGCTTCGCGAGCACGTGAACGTCTTCGTCGATGAGGAGAACAGCCGGCACATCGGCGGACTCGACGCGCCGGTTGCGGACGGTAGTCAGGTGATGATTCTGGCGGCGATAAGCGGGGGGTAGACTGCCCTCGGATACATCGTTGAACCGATATGAGCAGGCGCTGCAGAAGCATGGTCCTCTGACCGGGGGCCTGTCTTCCCTCATGGCTGAGGCATCGTGCCTGGCGCGATCGCGTCAATCGCCGCGGACTTGGTACCGTTCGCGCTTGTGGACGTCGGTTGGCGTGGCAGGATGGCCCATGCACTCGCGAGCGCGATCCAGGGATCACAGCTTGCCCTTCCCAAGCGTCTGCTGTATTTCGGGCTTACCGCCGAGGCACAACAACTCCATAATACCGCCAGATCAGCCAAGTCCGAGGCGTGGTTCTTCGGCTGTGCAGGGGGACAAGCACGCGTGCAATCACCGCCGAATTTGAGCGCGCTGATCGAAGTCCTATCGGCCGAACGTACCACGCTCTATACTATCGGTTCGCGCACAACCTGACGGGGACGCCTCCAGTTACCTGCACGCCAATGACTCGAACCACGCCGCCGCGCACTCGCGGCCTGATTGCGGCACTGCTCTCCGCTGCGATTGCCTCGGCGTGCAGCAGCGCCACCCGCGGGACCGCGCGGCCAACGTCCGATCAGCCGGCGAGTCACACCGATCTGACCGCACTCGCCAGGGCACGAGCGGATAGCGCGCGACACGTCTATGCGGCCGCGGACGTTCATTTCATGACCGCCATGATCGGCCACCACACGCAGGCTATTACCATGGCCCGCTGGGTACCCAGCCACGGCACCAGCAGCTCAGAGCGCACTCTGGCTGAGCGCATCATCAATTCGCAGCAGGACGAGATCGCCACGATGCAGCAGTGGCTCCGTGATCGTGGCCTGCCCGTGCCCGAGCCAAATGCGGCAGCGCACTCCATGGGGATGATGATGGGCAGGACCGGGCAAGGGATGCTGATGCCTGGGATGCTCACCGAGGTCCAGATGCAGCAATTAGATCAGGCGCGTGGCGCGGCGTTCGACCAGCTCTTTCTCGCCGACATGATCCAGCACCACCGCGGCGCCGTCTCCATGGTGCAGGATCTGTTCGGCTCATACGGCGCTGCGCAGGATGACGCCGTGTTCAAGATCGCCTCTGACATCAACGTCGATCAAACCACCGAGATCGCGCGGATGGAAAGGATGCGCGCTACGATGATGCTAGGGAAAAGCTCGCAGTAATGATCCGTCATCCGCCCCGCAGGTCCACCAGCTCCACCGTCCCGGAGAAATCGCTCGTGCCACTCAGATCTCAGACTACATTCTCGACACTGGCGCTCGCCGCCGGGCTCCTGTCCGCGGCTGGGTGTGCCAGCATGAACAGCTCGATGAGTTCCTCCGCGAATTCTTCCATGAATTCCTCGCGCATGGGCAACATGTCCACCAGCGCGCCAAGTCCCGATCCTCGCGTCGGACTGCGCGCTGGATTGATGAACGCCGGCCAGGCGTCGTGGAATCTGCGCTTACTCTCGGCCACTCCGCCGTCTGAGAAGTTCGTCGGACTAACCAACTCCGATCTGGCCTTCATTAGCCACTACGCCATTCAGGGCAACTACAACGGCTACCAGGTTTGGGATATCTCCAATCCGCGCCAACCAGTGGTGAAGACGGCGTATGTGTGCCCGGCCTCGCAGAGCGACGTTTCGGTATATCGCAATCTGCTCTTCGTCTCGGGGGAGGGACTTGGCGGACGAGTCGATTGCGGATCGGCGGGAGTGAAGGACACGGTCAGCAAGGATCGGCTACGCGGACTCCGCATCTTTGACATCAGCGACATCAGCAATCCCAGAAACGTCGGCAATGTGCAGACCTGCCGAGGATCGCATACGCACACGCTGCTGGTGGATCCAAAGGATTCGGCCAATGTGTACATCTACATATCTGGCTCGTCCCGCGTGCGGTCGCCGAACGAGCTCGCCGGCTGCGTGGGTGCGACGCCCGACAAGGACCCCAACTCCGCGCTCTTTCGGATCGAAGTCATCAAGGTGCCGCTAGCGCATCCGGAGCAGGCGGCCATCGTCAGCTCGCCGCGCATCTTCAACGAGCTGACGGCGCCGGCGCGCCACGGTGATGCACCCGAAGACATCGCCGCAGCCCGCATCGCGCTCGCCGCGGCGAAGGCACGCGGCGCCTTCCCCGGAATGCTCCTGGACTCGGAACGCCCCCTCCCGACGGGAATTACGCAGCCGCTGCTGGACAGCATTGTCAAAGCGCGCAACGGTGCCGGTGCCGCAACGAGCGCTGACAGTGCGGCGCTTCGCCTGGCGCTTCCTGGTTTGCTGGCGAAGGAGTTTGGTAGCGCTGCTTCGAGCGGTCCACGCCGGGGCCCCACGCAGTGTCACGATATAACGGTATATCCCGCTATCGGTCTGGCCGGCGGCGCGTGCGAAGGCTACGGTCTTCTGCTCGACATCCGTGATCCCGCGCATCCAACACGTCTCGCCGCGGTGGCCGATTCCAACTTCTCCTACTGGCATTCGGCGACCTTCAGCAACGACGGCAGCAAGGCTCTCTTCACGGACGAGTGGGGGGGTGGCGGACAGCCCAAGTGCCGCGTGACGGACAGGCGTGAGTGGGGAGCGGACGCGATCTTCACGATTTCGAACGGGGCATTGCAGTTCCAGAGCTACTACAAGCTGCCGGCGCCGCAGACTTCGATGGAGAACTGTGTGGCCCACAACGGCTCACTGATCCCCATCCCTGGGCGTGACGTCATGGTGCAGTCGTGGTATCAGGGCGGCATCTCCGTGTTCGACTGGACCGATCCCGCGCATCCGAAAGAAATTGCCTTCTTCGATCGCGGCCCGGTGGACTCCACCAGAATGGCCTCGGGCGGCACGTGGTCCGCCTACTGGTACAACGGTGTCATTGTAAGCTCCGAGATCGCGCGCGGGCTCGACATTTTGCAGCCGGAGCCGAGCTGACTGCTGTCGCAGAACGAGATCGACGCGGCGAAGACAGTCGTCCTGGATCGTTTCAACCCGCAGGATCAGGTCAGGTTCGTCTGGCCGAACAGCTTCGCTCTGGCGCGCGCGTATATGGACCAGCT
>JBPCNJ010000145.1:0-7689 GCA_051001375.1 Gemmatimonadaceae bacterium | reverse complement strand
GGATGGGATACGGCCTTGCCGTCTACACGGCCAGCTACGCTGGATGGATTCCGGCGGCTGACATCATGCCGCCACCGACGGCCGATCGGCCGGGCCGGCAGCCCTCAATGATAGTGGCGCACATGGTATTCGGCGCCGCACTCGCGGCTCTCGTCGACGGGTTCGTGGCGCAGAAGTCCGAGACGTAGGCAGGACACAGTTGGTGAGCGTTCCCGGTGGGGCGTACGGCGGCGTGCGGCAGCGTGCGGCAGCGGATCGGGATGATCTGCGTGCTGCTCGCTGTCGCGAACATCGGCGCGTGGGTATGGGCGCTGGCCGCCTTTCGACACTATCCGCTGCTGCTCGGGACAGCGCTCCTGGCCTACGGGCTCGGACTGCGCCACGCGGTTGACGCCGATCACATCGCGGCCATCGACAACGTCACGCGAAAGCTGATGCAGGCCGGCCAGCGTCCGGTCGGAGTCGGGTTCTTCTTCTCGCTCGGCCATTCCAGCGAACAGTTCGAGTTCTGCGCCGTGCACGATGTCGGGCGTCGGCGTTCCACACACGGGGCAGCGCAGGTGCTGTGGCGTGGCAATTACGCGCTCGACACCACACGGACCGCAGTTAGCGGTGAGAGGGATGTCTTCGATCACAAGCCTCGCTCCTTCGATCGCGCTACCCGCGGCCGCTATATCGAAGGAGAATGCCAGCGCCTCCTTCACCACGCCGGCGAGTGGTCCGAGTTTGAGGTGGACAGCGTCGATCGAGACACCGCCGCGCCGCTCAGCTTCCTCGCTCGCCATATCCACGAGGCTCATGGCGATGGAGAGTTCGTGCATTGTTTGCTCCGTTAGTACACATAGCGCACGCGGCTGCATGCAGCACCTTTTGCGCCATGCGCGAAGGGTCGTGCTGTAATGGTTCGATGAAATGGCGCCGCGGCGTGCGACGTCGTATCGTGCAGTAGTTCCGTGTGATCGAGGATGGAATATGGCCCAGCGGGTGCGGCTTCGCATCGAGGGAACGGTGCAGGGCGTTGGCTTCCGGCCATACGTCTACCGTCTCGCGCGCTCGCTCGAGCTGACTGGATTCGTCAGGAACGACGCTTCCGGAGTGTTAGTAGAGATTGAGGGTGGACCGGATTCGGTTGCCGCATTCATCGAAAGGCTTCCCGCTGAGCTCCCTTCACTGGCGAGCTGCGACAGCATTAGCGCGGAGGAGCTTACTGTCGCGGGGGAACACAGCTTTTCGATCACCGAGAGCGACGGGGCGGGTGCATCCCCCCCGACCGCACTGGTGGCGCCGGACACCGCGACGTGCGCCGATTGTCTGCGCGAGCTGTTCGATCCAGCCGACCGCCGGTACCGATATCCGTTCATCAACTGCACCAATTGTGGGCCGCGGTTCACGATCGTGCGCGGCATCCCGTACGACCGCCCGCTCACCACCATGGCTGGGTTCGCCATGTGCAGCCGCTGCAATGCGGAGTACCACGACCCCGGAGATCGGCGCTTCCACGCCCAGCCCAACGCGTGCTCCGAGTGCGGGCCATCGGCTCGGCTGACCGACTCCGCTGGTGAGCCGATCGGTACCGGCGGCGCGCGTGACGCGGTGGAGAGCGCGGCACTGGCGCTGCGTGACGGTGCGATCGTGGCGGTGAAGGGCGTTGGTGGCTATCACCTCGCCTGTCGTGCAGACGACGAAGGCGCGGTCCAGCGGCTTCGCGATCGAAAGCATCGTGCCGAAAAACCGTTCGCGATCATGGCGCGCGATCTGGATGCGGCCCGTAACCTGGTCGAGTTGGATGCGATTGAAGCGCGTCTGATCACGTCGCGCGAGCGCCCCATCGTGCTTGGGCGACGTCGCGCCGATGCCGCTGTAGCCGCGGCGGTGGCCCCGTTCCAGCGCGACCTGGGCGTGATGCTTCCATATTCGCCGTTGCATCAGCTGCTGATGGAAGACACCGGGACGCCGCTGGTGCTGACGAGCGGCAACATGTCGGACGAGCCGATCGCGAACATGGACGACGATGCGCTGACGCGGCTCGCTCGCGTGGCCGACTACTTTCTGTGGCACGATCGCCCGATTCAGACCCGCACGGATGACTCGGTCATGCGAGTGGTGACCATTGGGGGGGAGCGACGGCCGGTGATGCTGCGCCGCTCGCGCGGCTACGTGCCGGTGCCCATCGCGCTCGGCACCAACGCTCCGGCCGGAGTGCTCGCGTGCGGCGCGCAGCTCAAGAACACCATTTGCCTGGCGCGTGGGGATCGCGCGTGGGTGGGGCCGCACGTGGGCGACCTGGAGAATTACGAGACGCTGCAATCCTTCGTGCACGGGATCGATGATCTCGAGCGGCTCTGCGCCGTTGTGCCGCGTCACATTGCGCACGACCTCCATCCGGAGTACCTGTCGACCAAGTACGCTGTGGAGCGTGGCGAGCGGGAGGCGGAGGTGGAGCTGGACGGAGTGCAGCACCATCATGCGCATCTCGCCGCGTGTCTGGCTGAGCACGGAGAGCGTGGGCCGGCGCTCGGCGTGATTTTCGACGGGACTGGCTACGGCAGCGATGGCACTGTGTGGGGGGGCGAGATCCTGCTCGGTGATCTGCGACACTTCGAGCGCGTGGGTCACCTGTGGCCGGTGTCGCTGCCGGGCGGTGCGGCGGCGGTACGGGAACCGTGGCGGATGGCGTGCGCGTGGCTGGTCGAGCTGTCGCCCGGGGGCGGCGTTCCAGATTTTCCGCTCGCACTGACCGGGCGTGTCGATCCCAAGCGTTGGGATGCGGTGGCACGTCTGGCGCGTTCGCCGTTGTCCCTGCGGACGACCAGTGCGGGGCGGCTACTGGACGGAGTGGCTGCGTTGTGCGGCGTTGGTGCGAGCGTGTCGTATGAAGGACAGGCGGCGATCGAGTTGGAGATGATCGCGGATGTGGCGGAGCGTGGCCACTACGCGGTTCCGATTTGCGGGTCGGGCGGTAACGGTGCTACTGGCGGCGAACTGGTGCTGGACGTGCGGGAGTTGGTGCGGGAAGTAGTGCGCGACGTTGCTGCGTCTGTTCCTGTGAGCATCATCGCTGCACGCGTGCACAATGGCGTGGCATATGCAGCCGTGGCTGCCTGCGTCAAGTTGGCGCGGGCACGCAACGTCGACACTGTGGTCCTCTCTGGCGGCGTGTTTCAGAACGTGCTGCTGCTGGAGCGAACGGCGGAGTGGTTGGAGCAAGAGGGGTTACGGGTGCTGGTTCCGGAAATCCTTCCGGTGAACGACGGAGGGATCTCGTACGGACAGGCGGCAGTTGCGGTTGCACGGATGCGCGCATCGTGATAGAATCGCGAAGTACGGGTAGTGCGCAGTTGTAGTATGCAGTTGTAGTGCGGTGGGGCGACGGCTGCCGCTCGATCGGCTGATCCCAGGATCCAGTGGCGCGCCATGTGTCTTGCAATACCAGGGCAAATAGTGGAGATCGTGGACGAGTCCAATCGGCTCGCCAGGGTCAGCATTGCGGGGGTGCTTCGCACCGTGAACATTGCTCTGCTGGATGGACCGGACGGTGGTGTTGTACCAGGTGACTGGGTGCTGATCCACGTTGGATTCGCGATGTCGCGCGTGGACGAGGACGAGGCTGCTGCCACCCTGGCGCTACTGGAGCAGATGGGCGCCGAGTACGAGATGGAGATCGAAGAGCTGAAGGCGAGTGAGATCGCATGAGTGCCCTTCCACCTCTCTCCGAACGCGTCTCCGAACATGCCTCCGAGAATGCCCGGTGTGATCGCGCCGAACGTGGCGCGCAGATGGATCGCCCGGGTGACGAGCATCACTGCATCACCTGTTCGGATGAGGGCATCCCGATGCGAGTGGTGCGACTGGGTGCGAGTCCCGGACTCGCGTGGTGCGTGGTTGATGTCCCTCTCGATTCGCGTGATGATCCCTGTAATGAGAGCGAAGTGATGACGCTGCTGGTGGACCCGGTGAGCGTTGGCGACACACTGCTCGTTCATGCCGGCACCGCGCTGATCCGTGTGGACAGCACCTCTGACAGCGTTTCAGGTGCGGACCGGTGAGCCGGAAATGAAGTACGTAGACGAGTACCGGGACGCGGAGCTGGGGCAGCGGCTGTCGGAGCAGATCGCCGCTACTGTCGAGCCCGGCCACCACTACAAGATCATGGAGGTGTGTGGTGGCCACACTCACACCATCTATCGCTATGGCATAGACGATCTGCTTCCGGCCAACGTGGAGCTGGTGCATGGGCCGGGGTGTCCGGTATGTGTGATCCCCATGGGCCGCGTTGACGACGGAATCGCGCTGGCGCGGCAGCCAGGCGTGATTCTTACCTGCTTCGGCGACATGATGCGCGTCCCTGGCGGCAACGGCAGCTTTCTCGACGCCAAGGCCGCGGGCTGTGACATCCGTATGGTGTATTCGCCGCTGGACGCGCTCAGAATCGCAAAGGCCAATCCGGATCGTGACGTCATATTCTTCGCGATTGGCTTCGAGACGACTGCGCCGAGTACGGCGCTCACGCTACTGCGTGCCCGGGCTGAGGGGGTGAAGAACTTCTTCGTGATGTGCAACCACGTCACTATCGTGCCCCCCTTGCGCGCGCTGCTCGAATCGCCCGACCTCCGGCTGGACGGCTTCATTGGGCCGGGCCACGTTTGCACGGTCGTAGGTGCCAGGCCGTTCGAGTTCATCCCGATCGAGTACGGAAAGCCCGTTGCCGTTTCCGGATTCGAGCCGCTGGATATGCTACAGTCGGTGTACATGGTGCTCCGACAACTCGCTGACGGGCGCTGTCTGGTAGAGAATCAGTATGCGCGGGTGGTGCCGTATAACGGCAATCCACAGGCGTTGCGCGTCCTCTCGGAGGTTTTCGAGCTGAGGCCGCATTTCGAGTGGCGCGGGTTGGGCTTCATCTCACAGAGCGCGCTCAAGCTATCAGCGGCCTTCCGTGACTTCGACGCGGAGGTGCGCTACGGCGTGCCGGGTGTGCGCGTGGCCGACCCCAAGGCGTGCCAGTGCGGCGAGGTCCTGAAAGGCGTGATCAAGCCATGGGAGTGCAAGGTATTCGGCACCGCGTGCACGCCGGAGCATCCCATCGGGACGTGCATGGTGTCGAGCGAGGGCGCGTGCGCAGCGTATTACAACTTCGGCCGAGTCGCGCGCGAGCGCCAGGTAGTGTGATGCCCACGGATGCAAGCGAGCTGATGCGCGCGCAGCCGGTGCAGCCGGTGCAGCCGGCGCGGCGCGAAGTTGACGACCGCGAGCGCGAAGCGTTGGAGAAGATCGCTCAGGTGCGTGCTCGGCCGCCGCGCTTTCGCGACGAGCAGATCACCATGGCGCATGGGGCGGGTGGGAAGGCTACGGCCACGCTCGTGCGCGGGCTCCTGGTGCCAGCGTTCACGTCCGACCAATCAGCCGCTGGAGCGGGTGTGTTGGCGGCGCTGGACGATGCGGGAGTCGTGCATGTGGACGGGACCGGGCTCGCGCTCAGCACCGACTGCTTCGTAGTCAAGCCGCTCAAATTCCCAGGCGGCTCCATCGGCGATCTGGCCGTGAACGGGACGGTGAACGATCTGGCAATGGCCGGCGCGCGTCCCATCGCGCTCACGCTCGCGCTGGTGTTGGAAGAAGGGCTGTCGTCCGAAGTGCTGCGGCGCGAGGTGGACGCGATCGCGCGAGCGGCGGCAGTCGCGGGGGTCTCGATCGTGGCCGGCGACACCAAAGTGGTGGAGCGGGGACATGCGGATGGGATGTACATCTGCACCACGGGGCTCGGCCGAATCGATCCGCGTGCGCGGCTATCGCCTGCGTCAATCCAGCCTGGCGATCGGATCCTGGTGTCCGGTCGCATAGGCGATCACGGGACAGCGATCATGCTCGCGCGCGGTGAATTCGAGCTGGATGCGCCGATCGAGTCGGATACGCGGCCGCTGTGGCCCGCGGCCGATGCGTTGCTCGGTGCAGCCGGGCCCGCGCTGCGCTGCATGCGCGATGCTACGCGCGGTGGTGTTGCTTCGGTGCTCAACGAGCTGGCGGTCGCGTCAGGCGTGGCGATGCTGGTGCAGGAAGGCGCTGTGCCCGTGCATCCCGCCGTGATCGGGGCGTGCGAGATCCTCGGCATCGACCCGATGTATGTGGCGAATGAGGGCAAGCTGGTGGCGGTTGTTGCGGCTGACGCGGCTGAACGCGCGCTCGCGGCACTCCGTGCAGTACCCGGGTGCGAGGACGCCGCTGAGATTGGGGAGGTGCACACGGAGCCGAGCGGGATGGTGCTGGTGCAGACCGCGTTCGGTGGACGGCGGGTGATGGATCTCCTGGTTGGCGATCCGCTTCCGCGCATCTGTTGAGGAGCAACAGCAGGGATGGGAGATCGTTGCCGATCATGTGATGGTAAAGGTGGGTGCGGGCTGGCGGGCGAAAACACGATGAGGTGAGCTATGGCTGGGTCTTACGTGGAGGGCGGTGGTGGCGCCGTGGTCAAGCTAGGACTAGCGATCGGTGCCGGCTCGCTGCTGGCCACCCAGTATCCGGACATCAAGCGATACCTGAAGATGCGGAACATGTGATGACTCCCGGCGTGGCGCTCGGCGCGGGTACGCTCTCCGGTACAACAGACGCCGGCGCGCTCGCTGCATGCGTGGACGCACTGCTGGACCGGCGCACGCGTGCCACCGAGCTGTTCTTCTCCGCCGAGGCGGATCGTATCGCGCGGCTGTGTCACCGAATCGCGGAGCGGTTCGCGCGCGGCGGACGGCTGATCGCGTTCGGCTATTCTCCCGCTGCGCGCTCCGACGCACGACACGTGGCCGTGGAATTCGTACATCCCGTAATAGTGGGCAAGCGGGCGCTACCTGCCCTCGCCGTCACACGCGAGGCCGGCCCTCTTGCAGCGCAGATCGATCTGCTCGTACTTCCCGATGACATCGTGATCGCGTTCGGTGGTGAGACAACAAGTGATCATGACAGCGATCACGACGGCGCGAAGGACACGCGTGATGCTGTGACCGTCGCACGCCGGCGCGGCTGCCTTACGGTGGCGTTCGCGCCAGTTGGTGCCGAATGGGAGCTGCAGCCGCCGAGTGATGACCCGTTCATGCGCCAGGAATTGGCGGAAACGTTGTACCACATTCTCTGGGAGCTGGTGCACGTCTTCTTCGATCATCGCGGCCTGCTCGACGGTGCCGCCGCACGACCAGTGCACGATGTTGGCGCGTCCAGCTTTCTCTACCCATTTCTCGCCTCGAAGGAGCACGATCTCGACGCGGTGATAGCCGACGTCCGCAGCTCGGTGATGCTGAAGGCGAACGAGGTGAGTGAGCTGCGTCGCCTCACGTTGGAGGGCGGACGCGATGTGCTCATCAATGCTGCACGTGCACTGCGCGCCTCGCTCGATGCGGGCGGGACGCTGATCGCGTTCGGTAACGGCGGCTCAGCCACCGACGCGATGGACGTGGTAGCTGATTTCCGAGCCGCGCCACAGGGATGGCCCGGTCGCCGCGCGCTCGATCTCACCGAAGACACTGCCATCATCACCGCGATCGCGAACGATATCGGCACCGATGCGATATTCTCGCGGCAGATAATCGCATACGCGCGCCAGGGCGACTTTGTGCTCGCTCTATCCACCAGCGGCAATTCGCGAAATATTATCCAGGCACTCGCCGAAGCACGCGCACGTGGACTCACGACGATGGCTCTGGT
>JBPCNJ010000144.1:0-3109 GCA_051001375.1 Gemmatimonadaceae bacterium | reverse complement strand
ATCCGAGCGTTTCGCGACGCGCGGCTGCCAATTCGCGTGCGCCTCATCCGCTGGTCGATCCCCAATGCGTCGGGGCTCAACTATGCCGAGTGGGACACGGTCGATGCTCACCCCGCGCCGATGGTTGCTGTCTACGGACGTAACTGGGTGCTCGATGGCACGTACATCGAGCGGAACGCGTTGCAACGCGCGGCGTCCGCCGGGTCTCCGGGATGGTGGGGCCGCCTGAATTTCCCGGTGGATACGATGCGTGCAATACTCGCCGCGGCGCTCCGGCCCGGTGCCGCGCAACTGCACCTGCACATCGTGGGCGACAGCACCGCCGAGCTGGTGCTGTCGCAGATGCACGCGCTCGCGCCCGATTCTGCGTGGCGGGCGCGACGGGTCCGCTTCGAGCACGGGGCGATCACGACCGACTCGCAGATCGCGCGTGCGCTGCGGCTTGGGTTAGTGATCTCGCAGCCGCGCGCCACGGCGCGCTTGCGCACGTGGCATAAAGCGGGCATCCCTCTCGCATACGGCTCCGACGGGCTCCGGAATCCGTTTTACAACGTGATGGTCGCGATCACAGGTGGACCGCAGCACACGGAGGCTCTCTCACGCGAAGACGCCGTTACGATGTACACGCGCGGCGCTGCTTACGCGGAGTTCGCAGAACGGGAGAAGGGAACGATTGCTCCCGGAATGCTAGCCGACGTTGCCGTGTTGTCTCAGGACATCTTCACGATCCCCCCACAGGCTCTCCCGGGAACGACGAGCGTTCTCAGTATTGTTGGTGGCAGGATCGTGCGCGATGAGCTCACGAAGGCTGCAATATCGAGCGTCCCGCACCTAGATCAATAGAACTGCCGCAGCTGAACTTGCGAGTTCCCCGTGCGATAGCCGTAGAATCGGACGAGGTTACCAGCGCGCAGGCTGTTGAACCGGTCAATGTCGGCGCGGCTCACGCCGTTGGAGAGCACCACAGTCACGCGGCCGAAGTTGTTGTCGTCGACCGTGAAGAGGCCGTTCTGGCGATCGATCTGGCGCACCGCACCCTGGAACGTCTGCACGTTGCCTGACTGGGCTCCGTTGCTGCCGCGTACGGACTGATCCACCTGCACGTACTTCGTGTAGTACGACCCGTTGCCGCCATCCTGGATGCTCGCCGTTACCTGATCCCCGTTCTCGAGCGAAGTAGGCGAGTAGTTCCGATTCTCATACACGACCTGCGTGTTGTTGTCGTAGCTCACCCACACCGACTGACCGTTCGACTGCTGGATTGCGATCCGTTGCGACCGCGTGTCGACACCCTGCACGCTGCCGGACAGTTGGTTGGCCTGGCCGCCGCCGGCCCCGTTCCCGAGCACGCTGCCAAGGATGTTGCCGAGTCCGCCTGTGGATGAACAGGCGCCCAACGCCACGAAGGCCAACGCCTGAGCGGCACGGCGGGCAGGGCGGGGAATGATAGTCGCGATCATCAAGGCCTCAGTGGTAAGGTGAACCGATTATATAGCAACCGGAATGCCGTTCTTCTCAGGCGCGTGATCACTAAAGCCGATCGGCGAAACGTGCCCGGGTCTATGGAGTCTCGGCCAGGACCGCCGGTCGGAAAGTCCCGTACAGATCTTTCGCGCACATATTGCCGCCAGTATACACGCGTGGTGATACCTGCGACACGGTACCGGTTGTCTCCACAACGGGGCGCGCGACGGAGCCCGGGGTAGGACCATAGATGACGGTGTCTGGCGCCTGGCGGGTGATAACGATTGCCTGCGAGCCGGTCTGATCTGGGGTGGACGTCTTGACCTCGCCGTCCGAGAGGTACTGCACGATGGTCGGTCGGACCCAGAGCTTCGCGTCGTACCGCTCGGACAGATCGCGGCGTTAGTACGCCACGCTGTCCACGGCCGCAGCAAACGAAAGGCTGTCCCTGTAGACCGGCGACGGCGGGTTGTTCGCGTACGGATATTTCCGGAGCCCACTACCGCACGACCAAGAGATACGCCACTTTCGCGTCCGCAGGTCAATCACGCTTCGTACCGTGAGGGGGGTGGAAGCGTGGCCGGATGGGATGCCAATGGTCGCTTCGGACTCGCCCGCAGCGGGCGCTGTGAGCACGGTCCCGCTCGCGGTCCAGCCCGCAGGAGGTACGAGGCCCACCGACGGAACGGGGTGGGCGATCCATAGCCCATTCGCGTCGAGCCCGCGCAGCACGAGACGCTGCACGTCAAGCGTTCCGCCCTGAAGGAGGAGCGTGTCCGTCTTGGTCAGCACCAGAGAAGCGACTGGGCCCGGCGGCGGCGGCGCCGGAACGCGCACGTAGTGTGTGATCCCACCCGCCAGGTAGCTAGCGACCACAGTGTCGCCCAGCATCGTGATGGCCGCAGCACCAAAGCCGCCGAGCCCATTTGCCCCCTGGCCGAGTGTGGGGGCTATGACGCTGTCACCGGAGATCTGGAACGTGTGCCGGGGCGACACCTGGTACAAGCTGGGGACGTATCGAGCGTAGTATGCACCTGCGACGAAGTAGCTGTGGTCCGGTGCTACAAACAGCGTCTCCGCCACAGTGACGTAGCTCGGGTAGACGTCATCATTAGGGAGCGACGCGCCGTTGATAGTGCGAAGCACGTACACACCCGCGGCTGGCGGCGTTATGTGAGGCCCGGTCGAATCAGAGCAAGCGCCGACGATCAGCGACGCGGCGAGCGCGGCGAGAAAATGACGGATCATGAACGGAGACTGGTGGGAGAAGAATTCTCCCTGGAAATGTTACTGCCCGGCGCTGGCGCCCGCCATCCACACTCGACGAGACGGTTCACTGATCGCGTCGGGAGCACCAGCTGCTCCCTTTCGCCGGCACGCTCGAGCGCATGTCTCCTCTACGACTTCAGGCTCGCCGTATCGATTACGAAGCGATACCGTACGTCACCGCGAATCATCCGCTCGTACGCGTCGTTGATATCGGATATCGGGATCAGCTCGATGTCGGCCGTCACGCCATGCGCGGCGCAGAAGTCGAGCATCTCCTGCGTTTCGCGGATGCCGCCGATGAGCGAGCCAGCGAGCCGGCGGCGTCCCATGATGAGCGGCCCGGCGGAGAGCGGCGTCGATTCCGGAAGTCCGACGA
>JBPCNJ010000143.1:0-3945 GCA_051001375.1 Gemmatimonadaceae bacterium | reverse complement strand
TGGTGATCCTGTACCTCAACTTTGACCGGTACGCCAAGATCGAGGCGATCTACGGCTGGGAGAAGCTGGATGCCGTGCTGGACACCACCGCACGCGAGCTGTGCCGCAAGCTGGCCGAAACGCCGCTGCGGGCCGCTCGATTGGCGGTGAGCCACGTGAATGATGACGATTTCGTCCTTTTCTACGTGCCGCCGCGCGAGCCGCGGGGGACCGAAGAGGGCGATGACGGCGATCTTACGGATCTACTCGTCCAGCGGCTGCACGATTCGATTGCCGATTGTCTGGAGCAAAAGCATGGGCCCGACATCGCCTCGCTTTTTGATCTGTACGTCGGGCGCGCGGTTGTGCAGTACGATCCCAAGGCGCGACTGGAACGTGTTGTGTATCGCGGCATTCGAGACGCCGCGAGCAACGCGCACAACGCTGAGCAACGCGAGCGAGCTCGGCTGCTGGATGACCTGCGCGAGACGCTGCGCACACGTGCCGTATACGTTGACTATCACCCGATCGT
The DNA here is from genome assembly GCA_051001375.1 of Gemmatimonadaceae bacterium. Taxonomy (GTDB): domain Bacteria; phylum Gemmatimonadota; class Gemmatimonadetes; order Gemmatimonadales; family Gemmatimonadaceae; genus Fen-1247. Next base: position 3,434 of record JBPCNJ010000143.1, on the reverse strand, counting down.
GAATGCGATGGACGGCGCCGTCTTTGGATACGAGGCGCTGGCGCGCGGCTCCATGCGATCGCTACGCCGCCCTGAGGTGATGTTCGATGTGGCGGCCGACGGTAGTCTGATCTGGGAGTTGAGCAGACTGTGCCGCGATCGCGCGCTCGAGGGTGCGCATGATCTGCTCAAGCCGGGCGAGTCGCTGTTTCTCAATGTTGACCCGCACGACTTCGCGGATCCGTCGTTTGGCGAGTCGGCCCTGGATGCCGCCGAACCGGACAGAGTGGTGATCGAGATCACGGAGCGGACGGCAATCAAGGACTACCCCAGGTTCCGCGAGCGGCTGCGCGCGTTCAGGGATCGCGGCTTTCGCTTCGCGGTCGACGACGCCGGCAGCGGCTACGCGGGGCTCGGCTCCATCGCCAATCTGGAGCCTGATTTCATCAAGCTGGACATTTCGCTGATCAACGGAATCGACACCAACTTCATCAAACAGGATCTGGTCGCCACGCTGGTTCGCTTCGCCGATGATCAGGGTGCAAAGGTCATCGCCGAGGGTGTCGAGTACGAGGCGGAGTACGAGATGGTGAAGTCGCTGGGCGTGCATCTGGTGCAGGGCTTCTTCCTACATCGGCCCCAGCAGCTTCCTCACGATCTGGAAGGAACGGTCGGCGGCTCCTAGCTCACCTGACACGACGAAGCCCATCGCATCGGACATGGATGCGCGCTGACCAGCGTCGGTGAGCAGCTGGCGCGCGGCGATAAAGAGCGCGTCCGCGTCTTGCGCCGCGATCGTGCCACCGGCGGCCAGCATCAGCTTTGCGTCGCGGGAGGCCGCGTGCAGTGGGCCGATGATCGTTGGAACTCGGAACACGGCCGGCTCAACCAGCGAGTGCAATCCCGCATCGTGAAATCCGCCGCCGACGTACGCCACCGTCGCGAGCGCGTACAGGTCGGCGAGTACGCCAACGCGATCGACGATAATCACATCCGCCTCGCGTACATCGGATGAGCCGAGCAGACTCACGTGTGCGCCGCTCTTTCGCGCGGCGGCCCCGAGCGCGCTAATCCGAGCTGCGCCGACCTCGTGCGGCGCGATGATCAACCGCGTCGCGGGAACAGCTTCGCGCAGCCGCGCGAAGGCCGGTAATAGCGCCGCTTCATCACCGCGCCAGGTAGATCCGGCGACGATCGTTGGCCGGCCGGTCGTGAACGTGTTGACGACATCCTGATTGCGGGGCGACACATGCGCCCGCGTCCACGCCTGGTCATACCGCGTGTCGCCGGTAACCTGCACACGGTCACCGTGCACGCCCGCGTTCACGAGGGCGCGCGCATCTTCCTCGCTCGCCGCGCCAACACCATCGAGTGCGCCATATGCCTCGCGCGTGAACATGGAGCCTCTAGTCGTGGCGCGACTGGAGTGCTCCGGCATCGAGGCACTGATCAGGCCCAAACGCACGTTGCGGCGCGTGCTCTCCGCCACAAGCTCGGGCCACACGTCGCTCTTGGTGAACACCAGCGCCGATGGAGCGAGAACATCCAGCGCGACGCGCACGGCATGCCGCGAATCGAATGGGATGTAATCCGCGAAGTCGAATACCGTGCCGTGCCCCATGTCTTCAGCGCTCGGCGAGAAAAACGTGAACGCGATCTGCGCTCGAGGCAGCGCGCTCCTCACTCGCTCAGCCACGGGCAACGCCATCAACGCCTCTCCAACGGATGCCGCGTGCATCCACAAGAGCGGCCGCGCCGGGTCTCTGTGCACGCGTCCCCACTCGCGATAACGCTCCAGTATGCCGCGGCGCGCCGAAAAGGTGCGCGCGAGTTTGGAGTCAGCATGACGAGGAACGGCCGCGGCGAGCCATTCAGCGACTCGTGCGGCCGTTTCGTAAGACTGTCCAAGCCACGGCCTCACTGCCGCGCCTCGCTTGAAGTTACTGTAGTTATTTGGACTTGTTGGCCGAGGTGCCGGCGGACGCGCTGTCGAGCGCTGCCGCGAGCGCCTGGTCCACTGCGGCGCGCATCTCCGATGCCGGTACCGCTCCTTCGATCATTCTGGAGCCGACCCAGAAACTCGGCGTCGAGCCCACACCGCCTCGTTGAGCGCGATCCTGATCACCCGCGATGAGTGCCGCGATTGAAGGCGAGGTGAGGCACGCGTGGTATGCCGTTGGGTTGACGCCGATCGAATTGGCGAGGGAATCGAAGGTCGTCGCTGGGGTCTTCTCTCCCTCCCACTTCGCCTGCGAAGCAAACAGCGCGTCGTGCATCTGCCAGAACTTTCCCTGTGCGCCGGCGCACATCGCGGCGGTTGCCGCGGCCCGGGCGTTCCGGTGCATCGGCAATGGGAAGTTGACGTAGGCCAGCCGCACCTTTCCCGTCTTGACGTAGTCGTTGATGAGTACCGGGTAGGCGTCGTCGTGCCACTGCTTGCAGTACGGACACTGGAAGTCACTGACCTCGATCACCCATAGCTTGGCCGAGGGCGAGCCCAGGATTCGGCTGGCGTCGGCGGCCTTGGCGAGCGAGTCGGTTACCGCCGCGCCGCCGGCCGCTGTGGTAGCAACTCCTCCGGCCGCGGCGGGAGTCGTACCCGTAGTGGCCGGAGCCGTTTTGTTGTTGTGGCCGTCGGCACTGGAGCAGGCGGCTGAGACGATGGAGACCGCGACGATGAACGCGAGTCCGTTGACTAGTGATGGGCGCATCCCGTAAATAGTATGGTGCTTCCTACCCTTCTTCAATCGGCGTTGATCGCGCTGTTGCTCCAGAGCGGGCTTCAGATTCCACCGCCGACAGGGCTGGTGAACGATTTTGCGCACGTAATTCCGGCGGATAACGTCCCGCTGATCGAGCAGATCGCTACTGACGTGAGGACAAAATCGCGAGGCGAGATCGCCGTCGTGACCTTGCCCGACATCGGCGGTCGCGCCCCGGCCGACGTCGCGCTACAGATAGGGCGCGAGTGGAAGGTGGGAAAGATCGGCAATCCGGGCGACCCTACTCGCAACGCTGGCGCCGTGATTCTCATCGTTCCGAAGGAAACGAACTCCGACGGCCATGGGCGCTGCGTCATTGCTACGGGGAACGGCGCCGAAGGGTTCATTACCGACGCGGAGGCGGGCAGGATTTGTCGCGAGGCAACTCCGTTTTTCCAGCAGAAGCAGTACGGGCAGGCAATCCTGCTGGTGACCTACCTTACCGCGCAGCGCTTCGCCACGGAATTCAACTTCACGCTGGACACCGCGCGGCGTGCGCCACAGCCGAGTGCCGAGCCGGTGGCGTCGTCCGGCGGCGGGGGGATTCCGCCGCAGTTGATTTTTCTAGGGATCGTCTTCGTGATTATCATGCTCTCGAATCTGCGGCGCGGGGGTAGACGCGGCGGATGCGGCGGATGCTTCCCGCTGTTCCTTCCATTTGGCGGCGGCGGCTTCGGTGGTGGCGGTCTGGGT
>JBPCNJ010000142.1:0-6442 GCA_051001375.1 Gemmatimonadaceae bacterium | reverse complement strand
GGCAGTGTGGCTTCACTTCCGAGCGAGCTACGCCTCGCGTTGGAGATGGTGACGCATGAGGATGACGAGCGCCGTGCGCTAAAGGGCGAGCTTGCCGATCTGGAACAGCGTTGGAAGGATGCTGAGGAGGTCGCCGATATCTCCGACAACATGTTTCTCCCGAGCTCCGTGACGGAGTGGATCCAGCGGGTGAGGTCGTGAGCGTGCGCCGGAACTAGCGTCTAAGTTGGTGTATCATTAGCGCCAGCAATCAACGGGGGTATCATTGCCAGCTCCACTCCTAGAATTTTTCGGCATCGGCGCAAGTACTGCCAAGCGCGCCTCCGTAGAAGTCATCGCGCCTGCGCGCACGTTTGCCGACGTCATCCTCCCACCAGCCACCCGCCGCACGCTGGAGCAGGCGCTGGCGCAGGTGCGCAACCATGATCTCATATTCCGTCAGTGGGGGCTGGGCGAGCGTCATGCAACCGGGCTCGGACTCGCCTTCAACTTCGCGGGACCGCCGGGCACCGGGAAGACGATCTGTGCCGAGGCCATAGCGCACGCGCTCGGGCGCAAGCTCCTCGTCGTGCGGTACTCGGAGATGGAATCCATGTGGGCGGGCGAGACACCCAAGAATGTCGCGGCCGTGTTTCGCTACGCAACTGAGCAAGGCGCGGTGCTCTTCTTCGACGAGGCCGACGCAATCGCGGCGCGCCGCTCCACGTCTGTTACGCAGTCGATGCAACGCGAATCCAACACCGTCGTCAACGTGCTGCTGCGTGAGTTGGAGAGCTTCAACGGCGTGGTGATATTCGCGACCAACCTGGCCGCCAACTTCGATCCGGCATTCGAGCGACGCATCCGTTCGCACGTCCTCTTCGAGCGTCCAGGCGTGTTGGAGCGCGAGGAAATCTGGCGCGTACAGATTCATCCGGACAAGACGCCGCTCGCGTCTGATGTCAACTTTCAAGCACTCGCCGAGGAGTTTGACGCCAGTGGCGGAGAGATAAAGAACGCGGTGCTCAAGGCGGCGGCCATGGCAGCCTCGGAGCCGAGCATGGAAGGCCCGCGCGCAATCGTTCAGCACCATTTCCAGGCAGCGATGATCGACGTACTCGGCGCCAAGAGCGTCATGCGCCAGTCCCTGTTCGACGCGGAGGAGAACCCGGCCGAAACCCAGGTCACCCGGGCGCTCGAAGGCGCGGAAGCACGCTGGACGTCCGCAATGCGGTTAACACTGGGCGTGGCCGGAATCGCGCTGGTGCTGGCCGCCGCGGCGCTTGGGATGGTGGTCTTTCGATGATTATACGACCGTGCCGAAGAGCGCCTTAACATCCGTTCGTGGCGACCGTCTCATGCTTTACAGCGCACATGGAGTGCGCATCATGGGAGAATCGATCTAGATGAAGCGACACCTTTTTACCGCACTCGCGGTAGCAGCAACCATGGCCGCTCCGGCGCTGTACGCCCAAACGGCTACCACCCGCCCGATGCCGACCGCTGGCGCCGAGCAGCGCGGCCCCGGTCACGACAGAATGATGGCTGAACTCAAACTGACCGACGCCCAGAAGGCGCAGGTCAAGGCAGTTCACGCCAAGTACGAGCCGCAGGTGAAGGCCGAGCGCGATCGGCTGCGTCCGCAGATGGAAGCGGCACGTGCAGCGCATGTAAAGGGCGACACCGCAAACCGCGCTGACTGGCGCGCCGCGATGGAGCCGATGCGCAAGATCCACATGCAGGAGCAGGCCGAAGTTCGCGCAGTCCTCACTCCGGAGCAGCAGACCAAGTTCGACACCATGATGCAGAACCGTCGCGACAAGGGCAGCCGCAACGGCATGAAGATGGGCAAGATGGGCAAGACGGGTAAGATGGGCAGGATGGGCGCCAAGGCCTAAGTACCTTTCGTCCGGCGCCAGCATCTGCTGGCCCGAGCAAAAAGGGCGACCCGTTCAGGGTCGCCCTTTTTGTATACGTCTGTACGTCTATACGTCTGTAACTTCACGTTCTCCCGAGCAGCCGATCCACCTGTGCGAGGTGATGGTCCAGATGGTCGCTCAGGAAGCGAACGGTCTGCTCCGTTGTGAGCTCGCCAGCGCGCGGGTGTGGAAAGGAAACATCCTGCAACCGGCCACTCGCCAGCGACTCGCGCCAGCGATCCACACCAGCGCGGGCATTTGCGACCGCGTCGTTCCAGGTTACACCCGGCCGCGGAACAATTCTATCTGTCGGTGCCTTTATCTTGACGCCCGACCGCAGCCTGCTCTGCAGTTGCTCGAAGCCATCGTGCTCCAGCGATGGTGAGCCTTCCTCGCGCGGTCGGGCTGACCGCAACATCCCCTCAGTCACGAGAGCGAGATGTTGTACCACTTCGGTCAGCGACCACTCGTCCGGCGCGGGCTTTCGCTCCCGGGCCTCGGTGATCGTCGCACGCTCAATGTCGTCGAGCAGCGCCCGCTGCTTGGCATCGAACCGATCCAGCTCGACCACGACTGCACTGGAATGATTGGTCATCTCAGAACCTCACGATCTCCTAGTACGCCCGCGTGAAGTCCGCAACCTGCGGCAGGATTGCGTCTTCCAGCGACGGCGCATATCCAACAAATGTGTCCGAAGAAGCGACCCGCTTCACCGGCGCGTCTAGCCACGGGAAGCACACGTCCGCGATCTCCGCCACTATCTCAGAGCCGTACCCCCAGCTGCACGAATCTTCATACGCGACGATCACTCGCGACGTTTTCTTCACGCTCTCGAAAACAGCATCCTTGTCCCACGGTGACAGCGTGCGCAGATCAATCACCTCGACCGAGATGCCGTTGTCCGCCGCCTGATTCGCCGCGACGAGCGCGCGCTGCACTGTCGCCCCGTAAGTCACCACCGTTAGGTCCGTCCCTTCACGAACCGTCTTCGCCTTGCCGAATGGGATCATGAAGTTGGGGCCGGGATACGCGCCCTTGTTGTACGTCTGCCTGTACAGGTGCTTGTGCTCGAGAAAGATGACCGGATCCTCGCACCGGATCGCGGTGCGCAGAAGCCCCGCCGCGTCCAACGCGGTGCTCGGGCATACGACGCGCAGTCCCGGGCAGTGCGTGAAGAGCGACGCACCTGTTTGCGAATGATAGATCGCACCGCGGATGTAGCCGCCATACGTCACACGTACCACCATAGGCGAGGCAAAGCTGTTGTTGGAGCGCCAACGCATCGTCGCGAGCTCGTCCCGTAGCTGCATGTACGCGGTCCAGATGTAGTCGAAGAACTGAATCTCGACCACCGGCTTGAACCCGCGCGTGGCCAGACCGATCGCCCGCCCAACGATATTCGCCTCGGCTAGCGGCGTATTGAACACGCGCGCGCCGCCGAACTCCTTCTGCAGTCCCCACGTCACCTTGAACACGCCACCCTTTCCCTTCACCTTGCCCAGGTGCTGCTCACGCGATACGTCCGCCACATCCTCGCCAAACAGCAGGATCTTTTCGTCGCGCCGCATCTCGTCGCGCATGCAGCTGTTGAGCAGGTCCACCATCGTCGTCGGATTACCGGAGAACTGCGGGTCGTCCTCCGTGTCGAACTGCTCGCTGCACGGGTCCACATCCGGCGAGTACACCGCGTAGTACACGCTGTCCGCATCCGGCTGAGGCTGCGCCAGCGCGTCGTCCGTAGCCTCCAGGATAACGGCGTCGATCTCTTCCCCGATCCCTGCGATCTCTTCCTCGGTCGCTGTGCCTGTGCTGATGAGCCACGCGGGAAAGGTCGTGATCGGATCACGCAAAGCGTCAGCATCTCGCTCGTCCACCGGACGGTACATCGTCTCGTCGTCGGACAGCGAGTGTGAGTACGGACGGATGACGTGCGCATGCACAAAGGCCGGCCCCTTCCGCTCACGGGCGTACTGCACCGCGCGCTGCATTACCTCGTAGCTGGCGACGAAATCGCAGCCGTCTACTTCCTGGATGTACAGGTTGGGAAATGAAGCCACCAGCTTGGAGATGCTCCCGCCAGCAGTTCCCACTTCCACCGGAACCGAGATGGCGTACTTGTTGTCCTCCACCACGTACACGGCCGGAACCTTGAGATTGCACGCGGTGTTGAGCGATTCCCAGAACTCGCCCTCGCTCGTCGTGCCGTCGCCGGTAGAGATGAACACCACTTCATCCCCCTCGAACTGTTCTTCGCCGAGGCCAATCATCTTAGCTCGAAGCGAACCCTCGGCCGCGCCCACGCCCTGCAGGAATTGGGTCCCCGTCGGCGATGACGAAGACACGATGTTGAGCGGCTTGCTCCCCCAGTGACTCGGCATCTGCCGACCACCGGACGCTGGATCGATCGCCGCACCAACGGCCTCGTACAGCATCTCCGCAGGCGTTACGCCAAGCTGGAGACACAGCGCGCGGTCGCGATAGTACGTATAGAACCAGTCGTATGCCGGCTTCAGAACCATTCCGGCCGCGGTAAGGATAGCTTCGTGGCCCGCGCCGGAGATCTGAAAAAAGATCTTGTTCTGGCGCTTGAGCTGGACTTCCTTGTCGTCTATTCGCCGCGACAGGAGCATCGTCCTGTAGGCGGCGAGAAGGTCGTCGCGCGTAAGGCCGGCCGGAAGATCCAGCTGTCCGCTGCGAGCGCGGGCCGGCGCGGCGGGGGCAAGGGCGGCGGCGGCGGTTGCGGTTGCGGCGGCGGGTGCAGTTTTCGTAGCCATGCCCAGTAATCTAGCGCGCGATCACGCGTTTTTCTGCGCTCCGGCGCCGCCGGATCGACAATTGTATTGTTCCCCATACATTCTTGATGGACGTCAAGATTGATCTTATAGATTGCAGATGAGTATGAACGCAAATCTGACGGCGGACCGCACGCTTGGAACCTTGGCCGGCGCTGCCACAAACGGTGTCAGCATCCGCCGCGTCGAAACGCTCGCCGAGTACGACGAGTGCGTGGCGATCGAGCGCGAGACCTGGGGCGACCAGTTCACCGAGCAGGCATCGGCTACCATCCTGCGCATCGCACAGGAAGTTGGGGGCGTCACTGCCGCGGCCTTCAACTCCACAGGCCGGATGCTTGGCTTTGTCTTCGGTCTCACGGGAATTCGTAATGGCGAGCTGGCGCACTGGTCCGACATGCTCGCGGTGCGGCCGGAGGCGCAGCAGCTGGGCATCGGCATGCGGCTCAAGCAATACCAACGCGATCTGTTGCTGGAGATCGGCGTTCGGACAATGTACTGGACTTACGATCCGCTCGTCTCACGCAACGCGCATCTCAACCTCGTCGGGATCGGCGCGCGCGTGCGCGAGTACAGGATCAACTACTACGGGACGAATACCGGCAGCGTCGTACACGCGGGGCTCGGTACTGACAGGTTCATCGTCGCATGGGATCTCGCGCACATGCCCGAAGCGGTTGCGCCACACCCTCTGCTGCCGGGCGATGCGCCGGTAGTAAATGCCGTCCGGCCGGATACTGGAATGCCCGTCATCCATGATCTCCCGAACGTACCTGTGGTCCGCATCGCCATTCCGAAGGATATCTTTGCCGTGCTAGCCCGTGATCCTGCAATCGCGGCCGCCTGGCGCGACACTACTCGACGCGCGCTCAGCCATTACCTGGATGCGGGATACCGAGTGACGACGTTCCGGCGCGACAGCGCTGACGCGAACGGCACTTACTATCTGCAACGCGCCGACACGAACTCTCGAGCACACTTATGATTCGCTTTCAAGAGATTACCCTTCGCGAGATCAGGCTACCACTGAAGGAGCCATTTCGCATCTCCTCCGGCCTGTGTACAGACCGGCGTATCATGCTGCTGCAGTTGCGCGATGCGGATGGCGTGACCGTTTGGAGTGAGTGCGTGGCCGGCGAAGCGCCTAATTACAGCTCAGAGACAATAGATACCGCGTGGCTCGTGATCAGCGAGTATGTGGCTCCGCGCGTCTTCGGCGCCGAATTCGAGCAGCCATCCGAAGTGCATCCGGCGCTGGAGCACAACTTTCGCGGTCATCACATGGCCAAGGCGGCTGTGGAGATGGCCGCGTGGTGTCTTGCCGCGGAACGCGACGGCATACCACTGGCCCGTCTCATCGGCGGCACGCGCACCGAGATCGCGACGGGGATATCGATCGGCATCCAGAGCTCGCCCAGAGATCTGGTCCAACGCGTCGGCCGTGCACTCGACGACGGATATAAGAAGGCCAAGCTTAAGATCGAGCCCGGCCATGATATACAGTATGTGCGGGCGGTGCGTGAAGCGTTCCCCGATGCGCCGCTCATGGCCGACGCCAACAATGCCTACACGCTCGCCGACACCGATCACCTGCGCCAGCTCGACGAACTCGACTTGATGATGATCGAGCAGCCGCTCGCGTACGATGACATCATTCGGCACGCTGATCTGCAACGCGCGCTGCGTACACCCATATGTCTGGACGAGTCGATCACGAATGTCGAGCGCGCCGAAGACATGATTGCACTGCAG
>JBPCNJ010000141.1:0-16332 GCA_051001375.1 Gemmatimonadaceae bacterium | reverse complement strand
GAGTTTCACTCCCCGGTGGCAAGCCGCGGACCAGCGATAGGACACCAAGGGCACGAGACTGGTCCCGATGTACCCCCGCCGTGAACGTTCGTTCGCGGCCGGCGTCTAATGTGGTTTCAATCCACGTCAGCAACTTCACAGCGGCTTCCTACTGACGACATCGGCCGATACTGTATCCAAATTCCAGTCCATTACCCCGGTCCGTCTCGACATTTCTACAGAACCTTGCACAACCGAACCGCTGGCTGATACACAGGCAGCCGGTACAGCAGCCCCCTTTCTCGGAGAACGGTCGAGAGAGCGACAAATCGCGCTTGCTCTGGCCGCGATCGGCGCGCTCGCAATCGTGGCGCTCACGGCAGTGCCAAGTATCGGCGGACGTCCAGAGGATACTTCGCCATGGTGCGTAGCGTGCGGCCCGGGCGGCGGCATCGACTTCGCACTGAACGTGCTGCTTTATCTTCCGTTCGGCCTGGGGCTGGGAGCGCTGCGATTTCGCCCCCGCTCGGCCGCGGCCGTCACCGTTTTTCTCACGTCGCTCGCGACTGAGCTGCTCCAGATCAACGTGATCAGTGGCCGCGACGCTAATCTCGGGGATCTCATCGCCAACACGGCGGGTGGGCTCATCGGCGTCTGGCTCGGCTTTCGATGGCGTAGTCTGGTCTACCCGCGCGCCTCGGAGAGCCTACGGCTGGCCTGGATATGGGGGCTGCTCTGGCTCGGGCTCATTGCAGCGTCGACCTGGGCAGTTCGTGTGAACATTCCTGAGCCGCCATGGTGGGCATAGCTCGCGCTCAAGGACAACGAGCCACAGACTTTCCGGGGACGCGTGCTCCGGACCAGCATCGGGGGGATCAGCGTGCGCGGCGACTCCGTAGAAAACGGCGTCGGGCTGCGAGCGGCGCTGCTCGACGGGGCCGCAGCCACTGTCACAGCTGTGATCCCGGGCCCCAGCACCATGCGATCTTCGACTTTCGTCATCGCGGATACTACAGAGGCTCCCATTTTCACGCTCGCACAGGATGGCCGGGATGCCGTCTTCCACGTGCAGACGTTCGCCGGAACGACTCTCGGGCTTCAAGGGCTGAGCATCCGCCTGCCGGGCGCCTTCTCCGCTGTTCCGGGAGACACCGTCCTTCTAGCGGGCCAGCAAACGCGGAAGTTCCTCAGCATCTCGGCCCAGCGGGGCGGCACTCGCATCACGCGGACTGTCCCGATCAGTCCGAACTGGTCCTGGACCTTCTTCCTGCCGTTCGAGTACTCGATCGGTCCCGCAACCTGGCGGGGGACTGCACTCTGGATTGCATTGCTTGTACTTCCACTCGGGTACTGGCTGGGCAGGTCCGGTGGACTTGGCGGCGCGGAGGCGCGGTCCAGCGCTGCCCTCGTGCTGGTGAGCGTCGCAGTGGCCGGCCTGTGGGCAATTCCGCGCGTCGGGGGGCTCGAAGCATCGGGGTGGGCAGAACTGTGCTCCTGGACTGCGGGTGTCGCCTCCGGCCTGTTAATGGGACTGTTATCAGTACGGCGCGTGATGCTGTCATTCGATGTCACTGACTCAACTGACTCAGACCTTGCTGATTCATACATACCAACCAACTGGCGTCCAACCGGAGATCCCATATGAAAGCAGTAGTGCTGGCCGGCGGACTCGGCACGCGTCTCTCAGAAGAAACCGCGGTACGGCCCAAGCCGATGGTGGAAATCGGTGGCCTTCCGATACTGTGGCACATCATGAAGATGTATTCCGCCCACGGCATCAATGACTTTGTCATCTGCTGTGGGTACAAGGGGTACGTGATCAAGGACTACTTCGCCAGTTACCTGATGCGCATGCAGGACGTCACGTTCGACTTGCGCCAGAATACGATGCAGCTGCACCGGGGCGATACAGAACCGTGGTGCGTGACGGTGGTCGATACCGGCGACGCCTCGATGACCGGCGGCCGGTTGCGTCGCGTACGCGAGCACGTGGAGGACGAGACTTTTTGCATGACCTACGGCGACGGAGTGGGGGACGTGAACATAACCAAGCTGATCGACGTGCACCGCGAGCGAGGGCGGCTCGCAACTCTGACTGCGGTGCAGCCAATAGGCCGCTTCGGGGCGCTCACCATTCCGCACGGTGACGACATGGCAGTTACGGGTTTCAAGGAGAAGCATGACAATGAGGGCACGTTAGTGAACGGAGGATTCTTCGTGCTCGAACCCGGGGTCATAGACTACATCGAAGGCGACAGCACAGTGTGGGAGAATGGCCCACTGCAACGCCTCGCCGCCGAAGGGGAGCTGTCGGCCTTCCGACATGATGGGTTCTGGCAGCCGATGGATACGTTGCGCGACAAGGAATTCCTGGACCGGACCTGGCGTAGCGGCAACGCTCCGTGGAAAGTCTGGTGACGACCTCAGTAATCGGCGTTGCGAATGTTGCGCGACCCAATCATCCTGTTGATCCGCGAAGCGCGTTAACGCCACCGATGACAATCCAAACGATGAAAACCTTTTGCTGCCGTGGCTGCGCCACGGGTCTCGATACACCGTTTCTCGACCTCGGCATGCAGCCGCTCTCGAACCGGTATCTGGCGCCTTCTGAGCTCACATGCATGGAGCCGTTCTACCCGTTGCGCGTCTTCTTCTGCCCGGAGTGCTACCTGGTGCAGCTAGAGGAGTTCGAGAGTCCGGAGGCAATCTTTGGCGACTACGCGTACTTCTCGTCGTATTCTGACAGTTGGCTGGAGCACGCGCGACGCTACGTTGACGACATGGTGCAGCGTTTCGACCTGTCGGAGCGTAGCCGCGTCGTCGAGATCGCGAGCAATGATGGTTATCTCCTGCGCAATTTCGTACAACGGGGAATTCCCTCACTTGGCGTGGAGCCGGCGCGTAACGTGGCGGAAGTCGCGCGAGAGGCAGGCATTCCCACAGTGTCGAAGTTCTTCGGGCGAGGCACGGCCCAGGAGATAGTAGACGACGGTGGGCGTGCCGATCTTGTGATTGGGAATAACGTGTTGGCGCACGTTCCGGATCTGGATGATTTTGTCGGGGGGCTCAGTATTCTGGTAGCGCCGGACGGTGTGTTGACAATGGAGTTTCCACACCTCGCGCGATTGCTCGAGGAGAACCAGTTCGACACGATCTATCACGAGCACTTCTCCTATTTCTCGCTCCTGGCCGTGGAGCAGATCTTCGCGCAGAAAGGAATGACGGTGTGGGACGTCGATGAGCTTCCGACGCACGGCGGCTCGCTCCGGATATACGTAAGTCATGCGAGCGCGGGCCGAGAGATGACACAGCGCGTTCACGATCTACGGGAGCGCGAGCAGCGTGCTGGGTTGCGCGATGTCGGCACCTACGATGCGTTCGCCAGGCGTGTCGAGGCGATGAAGCGCGACTTTCTGGACTTCTTCATCCAGGCCAAACGTGACGGGAAACAAGTCGTAGGATACGGTGCTCCGGCCAAAGGGAATACGATGCTCAACTATTGCGGCATCCGGTCAGACTTCATGGACTACACCGTAGACCGCAGCCCGCACAAGCAGGGTCATTTTCTCCCCGGCAGCCACATTCCGATCCGTCATCCAGACATGATCGGCGAAACCAAGCCTGACTACGTGTGCATCCTCCCGTGGAACCTGAAGGACGAGGTGCGGCAGCAACTTTCCGGAATCTCCGCGTGGGGAGGAATGTTTGTTGTGTTGATCCCGCTCGTGGACATTCTCTCGGACACCCTGTGACATTCCCGCTCGGACGCATTCTCGGAGCTGCTCAATGAAGGTTCTCGTCACTGGTACCGAGGGATACCTGGGCTCGCTGCTCGCGCCACTCCTAATGCAGCGCGGGCACGACGTCACGGGGCTGGACACCGGCTATTACAAGGAAGGGTGGCTGTACAACGGCACCCGGCTCACACCGCGCACGCTCAACAAGGATCTTCGCGAAGTAACGGCGGACGACCTGGCCGGGATTGAAGCTGTGGTGCATATGGCCGAGCTGTCGAATGATCCGGCTGGCCAACTCGCGCCACACATCACGCACGAGATCAATCACAAGGGATCTGTTCGGCTAGCGCAGTTGGCCAAAGAGGCTGGTGCGCATCGATTCGTGTATACGTCATCATGCAGTGTGTACGGCGTAGCGTCGGGTGACTACGTAAACGAGGAATCGCCGGTGAATCCGCAGACGGCTTACGCCGTGTGCAAGACTCTGGTTGAGCGTGATGTCGCGCCAATGGCGGACGATAACTTTTCGCCGACTTTCCTGCGCAACGCGACGGCATTCGGCGCCTCGCCGCGCATGCGCTTCGATCTGGTGCTGAATAACCTTTCCGGCCTTGCCTGGACCACTGAACAGATCGCCATGACGAGCGATGGAACGCCGTGGCGGCCGCTAGTTCACGCGCTGGACATTGGCAAGGCAATAGCATGCGTGCTGGATGCGTCGCGGGAGAATGTCCACAAGCAGATCTTCAACGTCGGCGACACGCGGCAGAACTATCGTGTGCGCGACGTAGCCGAGGTGGTGGCGGGTGCATTCCCGAGCTGCCGGCTATCGTTCGGTGATAGTGGAGCGGACAACCGCAGCTATCGTGTGTCATTCGACAAGATCCACGCGGTACTTCCTGCGTTCTCGTGCGAGTGGGATGCCGCACGCGGAGCCCAGCAGCTGCGCGCGCTGTTCGAGCGTATCGATATGACGCCGGAGACCTTTAACGCCCGCCCGTTCACGCGTCTGAAGGAGCTGGAGCACTTGCTCAGGACCCGTCAGATCGACACCAACTTCTACTGGACTGAGTGATGTTGTTTACTGAGACAGCGCTCGCGGGCGCCTTCATCATCGATCTCGAGCGGCGGGAGGACGCGCGCGGTTTTTTCGCGCGTACTTTCTGCGCCCGCGATTTCGAGGAGCGAGGCCTGAACGCGACGATTGCTCAGTGCAATATATCGTACAATCAGGCACGCGGGACGCTGCGCGGAATGCATTACCAGGAGGCGCCGGCGGCGGAGACGAAGCTGGTGCGCTGCACTAGTGGAGCGATTCACGATGTGATCATCGATGTGCGCCCTGCCTCGCCGACATACCTACTTCACGTCGCGTTGGATCTAACCGCGGATAATCACAGATCACTGTACATCCCAGAGGGATTCGCGCACGGGTTCCAGACACTAACTGATGGCGCGGAGGTCACGTACCAGAGCGGCGCGTTCTACACGCCGGGTCACGAGCGCGGACTCCGCTTCGACGATCCGGCACTCGGAATAACATGGCCGCTGGCGGCGACCACGATGTCGGACAAGGATCGCACGTGGCCGCTGCTGTCGCGGTCGGGTATCACTTCGAACACGCGAAAAGCAGAGAAGGCGCACTGATGTTTATTGTGGACAAGGCGTTGGAGGCACGCGCGGAGGCTGGCAATCCGATTCGAGTGGGCATGGTGGGAGCTGGCTTCATGGGGCGCGGCATCGCCAATCAGATCACCAACTCCGTACCTGGAATTGTGCTCGCGGCAATCTCCAATCGGAGCGTTTCAGGCGCGCGGCGTGCTTATGAAGAGGCTGGCGTGCAGGACGCGGCCGAAGTCAGCGACATCGGGGGGTTGGAGGATGCGATCCGCAGCGGGCGCGCGGCGTACACCGACGATGCGATGCTGCTTGCGCGTGCCGAGGGTATCGATGCGATTATCGAAGTGACAGGCGCGGTCGACTTCGCCGCGGGTGTGGTCATAGAGGCGATCGCGCATGGGAAGCACGTTATCCTCATGGATGCGGAACTGCACGGTACGCTGGGCCCCATTCTCAAGGTGTACGCCGATCGCGCTGGGGTCATCTTCACTGACTGTGACGGTGATCAACCCGGTGTGCAGATGAACCTGTTCCGCTTTGTGCGTAGCATCGGGCTCACGCCCCTCCTCATCGGCAACAACAAGGGGCTGCAGGACGCGTATCGGACACCGACGACGCAGCGCGCTTTCGCTGAGAAGTGGGGACAGAAGCCGGAGATGGTCACGAGTTTTGCCGACGGCACGAAGATGTCGTTCGAGCAGGCGATCGTGGCCAATGCAACGGGCTTTTCCGTCGCGAAGCGCGGGATGTACGGCTACGATCATACCGGTCACGTGGATGAGTTGACGACTCGATTTGATGTTGACGAGCTGCGTGAGCTTGGCGGAATCGTGGACTATGTTGTCGGCGCCAAACCCGGTCCGGGAGTCTTCCTGCTCGCCACGCACGAGGATCCCAAACAGCGACACTACCTCAATCCGTACAAGCTGGGCGAAGGCCCGCTGTATTCGTTCTACACGCCGTACCATCTCTGCCATTTCGAGCTTCCGCTGAGCGTCGCGCGCGCGGTGATCTTTCACGATGCGGTGCTCACGCCGCTCGGTGCGCCTAGCGTGGAAGTCGTCGCGACGGCCAAGCGCGACCTCAAGGCCGGAGAAGTGATTGACGGGATGGGCGGCTACATGACGTTCGGACAGTGCGAGAACGCCGACGTCACACGCGAGGAGCGGCTGCTACCTGTCGCCGTCGCGGAGAGATGCAAGCTGCTGCGCGACGTGGCGAAGGACGAGGTGCTCAGCTACAGCGATGTTGAGTTGCCGTCGGGGCGACTGGTTGACCGGCTCCGCGCGGAGCAGGATGCGTATTTTGCACCTGCATTCGCGCCTCCGCAGCTAGGGACCGTATAGTTGGCCGACCAGTGGCGGCGGCCCGAAGTCGACGCGGCGCATTCCGGAAACTCTCCAGCAGTTACTTCGGAAAGCTCAGGCTCGCGCTTGGAGCTGCAGGATTCGCAGTCGAATCTGACCGACCGCTATCCAGGCTGGAGCGCTAGGATTCGGGCGTGGATTCGTGCACTTCGCCCCACTCAATGGACCAAGAACATTCTGATCCTGCTTCCTGCGCTTGCTGCCCATGTCGCCTTCTCATGGTCGGTCATGAGCACGCTCGCGCTCGGCCTGCTTGTCTTTTCGATGGCTGCCTCGGCCGTGTATCTGGTGAACGACATCGTGGATCTGCCGCACGATCGGCGGCATCCCACCAAGCGTCTCCGGCCCATTGCGGCTGGCGGGTTGTCTGTTCCTATAGCCATTGTCACGGCTGTCGTGCTCCTGCTCGTGGCAGCCGTGCTCGCCACGGCGTTGCCGCTCGGGTTTGGGCTCTCAGTCCTCGGCTATTTTGCCCTCACGTTCGCGTACTCGCTCACGCTCAAACGCAGGGTTCTCGTCGACGTAGTGTGTCTGGCGGCGTTGTACACCAGCCGAGTGTTTGCCGGCAGCTTTCTATTGGGCACCGGCCTTTCAGACTGGTTCCTCGCGTTCTTCATCTTCATTTTTGTCTCGCTGGCGCTCGTGAAGCGCTTGGTGGAGATTCGCTCGACGCCGCTGGGGCCGAACGACCGTCTGGCGGGCCGAGGCTACATGGCCGCGGATGTTCCGCTTCTTATCGGTCTGGGCGCGGCTACAAGCGTGGCCAGCACGTTGGTGTACTGTCTCTACATCGCGAGCCCCGGGAGTGATGATCTGTACCGTCACCCTATCTTTCTCTGGATGGCGTTTCCGCTGTTGCTGTACTGGCAGGCGCGCATGTGGCTCCTCACCTCGCGCGGTGTCATGGACGACGATCCGGTGCTGTTCGCCGTTCGCGACCGCACCAGCTACATCGTGATCGGCTTGATAGCACTGCTCGTATGGATGGCCACTTAGCCGAGGCGGTGCCCATGCGCGCCGTCGGTCCAGCGCGCGTGCATGGGCAGAGGTGGGTAGATGTAATTGTAGCGCTGGTTTTCGCGCTGATTGCGGCGCTCGGGAGCTATGCCGGCATGCGCCGACTCACAACCGTTGTGCGCGCACCGGAGATGTCGGACGTGTGGTTCGACGGAGATATTCCACGCGTGAGCACGACGATCACTGATCGCTGGAGCGAGAAACATCAGCGCGCGCGCGTTCATCCACTGTTTCCGCTCATTACAGTTCCGGCGTATGCCGCACGCGCGTTCGGCGTCTCACCACGCACGGTTGTCACCGGCTTTACCCTCATTGTGGCATTCCTATGGCCCATCGCGCTGTTCGCACTGCTCCGCGCAATAGGACTCGCGCGCACCGACGCGGCCGTATTCACAGCACTGGGTTTGACGAGTGGCGCAGCCGTCTTCTGGCTTGCGGTGCCGGAGTCGTTTGGACTGGGCTCGGTCACGATCATGCTCGGACTGCTTCCTGCCGCGCTTGGACGGAGCAGACACGTACGGGATCGGTGGTATGTGGTCGCGAGCGCCTGTTCGCTCAGCATCACGACAACCAACTGGTCTGCTGGGCTATTCGCTACAGCCGTGAAGCACCGTTGGCGCGGGACGATCTGGATTTCCGCGGTAGCCCTTGCTGTCGTGGCTGCGCTCGCGCGGCTACAGCGGGTCTTCGTGCCGATGGCCGGATTCTTCATTGGAGGTGTGGGTTCGGAGCAGCAGTTCGTGTTTCGGCCGGACGCGGAACGTATCGCAGTGGTACTGCGCGCGATGTTCATACATTCGATGGTAATCCCCAACCTGGTAACCATCGCACGCGTACCGGTCTGCGCGGGTGCTCTCAGCGCGAGCGCCGGTTCGACTGCGTTGAGCCTACAGCAAGCTTCAGGGGTGACCACAGTTTGGGGGACGGTCGCTGTTTGCGGCTGGATCGTGCTGTTGGCGATCGCGCTCGTTTCTGCGTATCAGCACAGGCGCAATGACAGGTTTCTCTGGGCGGTACTGCTCTTCCTGCTGGCACAGATCGCTCTGCACCTGGTATACGGCAAGGAGACGTTTCTGTACGCCATGGACTACCTTCCGGCCGTCATAATTTTTGCGGCTTTCGGGGCGGTTGGGAAGTTTCGCCGCGCAGCACTCGTGTTCGCTATCGGTGTCGCTGTTGTAGCGGGTGTTAACAACGTGCTCCAGTTTACGACGGCTAGTAAATTTGTTGCGGCGGAGGCGCTTCGATCGGCATTGGTATGCTCACCCGTTTCCGGAGTAGGGCACGCGCAAGACGCGCGTCGGCCGACCACGTCTCGTGGGTGAGCGAAGAGAGAACCGATCCCGTATCGGACATTGAGGGGCGACCGCGGCTCGCCCCTACGAAGCATCCAGGCGTGTCCCAAGCCGTCGCACGATCTCATCGCCGATCGCGAGTGATGCTGTAGCTCCGGGACTGGGGGCGTTGAGGACGTGCAGCGCAGATGTGCTCTCCAGGAAATAGAAGTCCTGCACAAGGTCTCCGTTGGGGAGCATCGATTGGGCGCGTACTCCGGCGCCACCGGGGAGCAGATCATCCGGCTGGACCTCGGGGACGAGGCGTTGCAGCGCGGCGCAGAACAGCTCTCGGCTAAAGGAGCGTTGGATCTCTCGCCAACTGAGCAGCGGATAACGAGCGATGAAGCGCCATAATCCGGGGAACGCGAGCGCGTCGGCCATGTCGCGTGCATTGACGTCGCGCTTGCGGTAGCCTTCGCGCGCGGAAGCCAGTACTGCGTTGGGACCACATTCGACGCCGCCGCTGATCATCCTTGTGAAGTGGACGCCAAGGAATGGGAAGGCCGGGTCAGGCACGGGGTAGATCAGGTGGCGGACGAGGGACCGACGCTCCGGACGCAGCGCGTAGTATTCTCCCCGAAACGGAACCACGCGCAATTCCGGGTGCTCACCGGCCATGCGCGCAATCCTATCGCATTGAAGACCGGCACAGTTGACCAGCACGTCGGCCTCGATCGAACCGGCGTCGGTTTCCGCCACCCAGCGGTCGTGTCGCGGCCGAAGTTTGCGAACTCCAGCGTCGGTCAGAACCTGTCCGCCAAGTCTGGTTATCTCTCTAACGAGCGCTGCACAGACGGCGGCGTAGTCGGCAATCCCTTCCTCGGGGACACGCACGGCGGCGACACCGGCAGCGTGCGGCTCGATCTCGCGCGCTCGCTCTGGCTCGAGCCATTCGAGGCCGGCGAGCCCGTTTTGCTGCCCGCGCTCCAGCAGCTCGCGCAAGCGGGGGAGCTCGGTCTCATCCGCGGCTACGACGAGCTTGCCGCATATCTCGTGTGCGACGTCGTGGGCGCGGCAGAAGGCGGTCATCTGACGAATGCCGTCGACCGCAAGCCGGGCCTTGAGCGAGCCGGGCTTGTAGTACAGTCCCGCGTGCAACACTCCGCTGCTGTGACCGGTCTGGTGCTGCCCGACTGTGTCTTCTTTCTCGAGCACAACGACAGAAAGTCCGGGCATGGCGAGCAGCATCTTGTATGCAGCAGCGAGCCCGATGATTCCGCCGCCAACGACAGCAACACGTCGTGAAGCGGCCATCAGTGCAATTCCGCAAGCGCGTGCGTCCGGTGCGTCCGCCGGATGCCACGGGCCGCGTGCAAACATGAGCACGGCCTCACGAAGGATCGCCGGATTCCGGAGAGCGGCCCCATGCCGATGACTCTACTGATGAGATACCTCGCGGCTGACGTTAAACCGGTCTGTGATTATGATGGAACAGACAGTCCGGCCATCGATCGCACATTCTGTTCCGGAAGCGGCAGAGGATAGTATTGACGTATGCAGCGACTACAGTAGCAATCATGTCAGCAACACCACTCTGGGCGGCTACAGCCGCAGCCGTCCTGCTTGCGCTCGTGCACGTCTTCACTCCTTCGTTGCGGTTCCTTGGAGGCACGCCCAGGAGTGCATGGCTGTCTATCGCTGGCGGGGTGGCGGTCGCGTACGTGTTCGTGCACCTGCTCCCTGAGCTAGCCACGGGCGAGGATAACATTCGTAGGGCACTTGGCAGCGGATCGATCGGTCGCTTCGGAATCGCTGAGCGTCACGTGTATGTCGTGGCGCTTTTGGGACTCGCGGTTTTCTACGGGCTCGAGCGCATGGCAAAGAGCTCGCGCGGCACCAGTGCGCCAACCGTCCCGGGTACGGGATCTGGCCGCGCAAGTTTGCCGGATACAGTGACGAGTCCGACTGTGTTCTGGATCCACATGGTGTCGTTCGGACTGTACAATGCGCTCATCGGCTACCTGCTGCTACACCTTGAGCGACAGAGTTTGATAAACCTGGCGTTCTTCGCCGTCGCGATGGCGCTGCACTTCGTCGTTACCGACTTCGGGCTGAACGAAGATCACAAGGAGGAGTACCGAGGCAAAGGACGCTGGGTGCTCGTGATCTCCGTCTTCATCGGACTCACAGTAGGTGCGACCACTGCGCTCTCGGACGTAGCAATCGCTGTGCTCGTCGCGTTTCTGGCTGGCGGCGTGATTCTCAATGTCCTGAAGGAGGAAGTGCCCGCGGAGCGACGCAGCCGATTCTGGGCGTTCGCCCTCGGAATGACGGTCTATACCGGGCTACTGCTTACCCTGTGAAGGGAGTGCAATGTTCGACTAGCGCGTGAGTTGTACGGGCAGTCGCACACCGAATGCGACCCCGCGACCGAGCGGGGCGATTGTTGCTGCGACGCGAGGCTCGGGAGCAGAGCGATTCTGCGCCGTGGCCTGGTCCGGACCGAAGCTAGCGGCTCGCGCCTGCAACGATGCTTCGACGGCGCCCAGCAGCGATGTCGCGGCAGCAATCCCGAACCCGGTGGCTGCATTGGGGCGGTCGCTGTGTTGCGACGTAGTCTGGTACTGATATTGTTTGCCGTTGGGATCAAACGCCGTGTTGTTCATCGTAGTCGTCACCGTCTTCGATTGCAGAGCGTAGAACACCGCGCCAGCCGCGGCCGCCGTAAAGAAGAAGCCGGCACCTGGCCGACGGCTATAATACTGGCCGGCGCCGGGAAAGAGCAGCCCGAATCCGAATGCCTTGATTGGCACCGGTGGAGGTCTGGGCGGCGACGTGGACGCGGCGACCGCAGCGACAGCCGCAGCTTGGACAGCGGCGTTGCGCGCCGCAATCTCGGCGGAGAGAGAGCTGATTCGTTGCCGAACATCCGCGGTCTCGGAGCCGTTCGGAGACAGAGCGAGATAGCGGCAATATTCACCCAGCGCACGCGGGTCTCTGGCCGTCTCGTACGCGCGCGCGAGGGCGTACGCGGTAGTTGGATCGGTCGCGTCCAGCTTTTCCGCTCGCTCGTACAGATTGCGCGCCGTCGCGTTGTCTTCCACGATCGATGCCTCCTGAGCGCGGGCCGCGAGGTCGCGTGCCGAGCGACGTTGCGCGTCTGTGGGAGGTGTAGGCCTGGCGACGACGGCACAGGAGGCTCGCACGGTATCTGACTGCGCCGATGCTGCCGGCCGTGATGCGGCAGCTTGCCCCAGGGCAGCGGAGGGCAGCGTTGCGACGAACATTGCGACGACACCCGCCAGAGCTGCAAGCCGCGTGGGCATCCCGCACCTGGTCACGCGTCCAGCACTCTGGGGAGTTGGCACTACTGAGACACGATGACTACTGCAGTGCCCTGCTTCCCTTCAGATGCCGCGATGACGGTCGCCGATCCAGTCTTGCCTTTTGACGTCGCAAGCGCTGTCGAACTTCCGTTGGACGCGACACTCAGCACGCTATTGCCGCCGCCGCTCACGCTCCATTCAACGGCGCGGCCTGTGAGGACATTTCCATTCGCATCACGCAGTTGCGCTGTAAGGAGAACCGAGCCGTTCGTTCGAATCGCGTTGGTCGAGGGTGTGATCACGATCGTTGCGACTGATGCTGGGGCTGGCGCCGGCGCGGGAACGTTGATCGCGGCCGAACCGCTCCTTTCCTCGCTCGTCGCGGTTATCGTAGCGCTACCGGGAGCAACGGCGGTCACCACACCGCTGGAGGAGACCGTCGCGACCTGCGGTGTGCTTGAGGACCAGGTCACGGTGCGTCCAGACAGTGTATTGCCGGATGCGTCGCGCACCGTCGCCGAAAGAGCGAGCGTGCCACCGACGGCTATGGTGCCGCTACTCGGGCTTACAGCGACGGAGGCGACCGGCGCGGGCGCTGGAGGTGCAGGCGCCTGGACGGTGATGGAGGCAGAACCGATCTTACCCTCGCTGCCGGCGGTGATGGTCACGTTCCCCGGCGAAATCGCGGTGACGACGCCGCTGGACGATACAGTGGCAATCTGCGGAGCCGTAGTTGACCATGCCACGCTTCGACCAGATATTGTCGCGCCGGAGGCGTCACGCGTGGTCGCGGAGAGCATCAGCGTGCCGCCGACTACAATGTTCCCGGTGCTTGGATTCACCGCGACTGAAGCAACAGGCACCGCAGCGGGGGCTGTTACGACGACCTGTGCGGTCCCTGCCTTACCCTCGCTTGTCGCGGTTATGGTGGTGTTCCCAGCTCCGACAGCCCTGACGGAGCCCGAACCGTCCACAGTGGCTACGGCCGAATTGGCAGAGGACCAGGTGACCGCGCGGCCGGAGAGGACTTTTTGGTCCGCATCAAGCGCCAGAGCCGAGACCGATGCAGTCTGGCCAGTCGTGAGCGACAGTGAGCCCGGTAGGACGGAGACCGTCGCGACGGGAGCCGGCGAGGTGGGCGTCGGCGTTGGAGTCACCGGCGCGGCTGAAACGGCGATTGTCGCTGCACCACTCTTCCCTTCACTCGTCGCCGTGATCGTCACTGTCCCGGAAGTCACGCCTTTGACGTTTCCGCCAGCGTCCACCGTTGCGACCTGCGGCGCGCTGGTCGCCCAGAGTACCTCACGGCCGGTTAGCACGGCGCCGGCATCACTATAAGCAACGGCGCTGAGCGGGAGTGAACCGCCAATCGACACCGTTCCCTGCCCTGGGAGCACGGTCACTGACGCGACCGGCACTGGCACGATCGCGAGCGTCGCGACCGCCGATTTTCCCCCAGCACTCGCGGCAATCTGAACTGTTCCGACTGCACGTGCCGTAACGACGCCAATAGATGACACCGCTGCCAGCGTAGTATCGGAACTGGCCCAGAGGATGGATACGTCGCGAACCAACTGGCCGGAGGCGTCCTGGGCCTGAGCCTGAAGTGGGATCGTGGAACCGACTGACAATTTCGATGTCGACGGTGAGACCACCACCACGGCGGTTGTCGCGGCGGCAGAGATCGGTGGAGCGTTTGGCTCTGACCCCCCGCCACCACAGCCAGTAATTCCTGCTACAGTAACTGCCAAAGCACACGACAGCGACATCAATCGGCGCGTCTGCACTTTCATCTGCCTAAACCACATAAACCATCCCTATTACGACGTGGGCTTTTCCACGTAAACCGGCCGCGAGCGATGCTCACGTGTGCCGTCGCCAAGCTGTCCTTCGAGGTTATAGCCCCAGCAGAACAGCTCATCTGTTGTTGTGGTGCCGCAGGTATGCGCACCAAATGCTCCGATCGTAGCAAAGCTGTGGCCGCCAGCGACGCGCACGGGGCGCGTCCGATCGGCAGCCGAGCCATCGCCCAACTGGCCATAGCCATTACGACCCCAGCACTCAGCCACATGATCCCGAGTGACAGCGCAGGTGTGCACTCCTCCGGCAGAAATCGATGCGAAGCGCTCGTTCGCGTCTATAGCGGTCGGGGTCGCGCGGCGGGCGGTAGTCCCATCACCCAGCTGGCCGAACCTGTTCTGGCCCCAGCAGTAGGCAGCTCCAGCGACGGTCAGACCGCAGGTATGCGAGCTTCCGCCCGTGAGTGCGACGAAGCGAACGTTGGTCTGCACCGGAGTGGGCGTCGAACGATCACTCGTCGTGCCGTCACCAAGCTGGCCAGCGTCATTCGCGCCCAAGCAATAGGCAGCGCCGCTATCAGTGAGTGCGCAGGCGTGATTCCACCCGGTCGCAATGTCGGTGAAGGTGGTTGCGCCGCTTACAGCGACGGGTGTCGCATGATCACCGCTGCCGCCGTCGCCAAGTTGACCGTGGGTGTCAGAACCCCAGCAGAACACGTGTCCGTCGGCGGTAAGTGCGCAGCTGTGCTCCGCACCCGTTTCAATGGACACGAAGGAGTGCCTGGCTGTGACGCGCGCGGGAAGGGTGCGCTCGGTAGACGTTCCGTCACCGAGCTGGCCGTGGTCGTTTCCGCCCCAGCAGTAAGCAGCGCCGCCGGCCGTCATGCCACACGTGTGGGACAGGCCCGGCGCGAGGCTGGAGAATCGCACAGAGATTGGAGTTCCTGCAGCACTTGCGCCGCGATCCGCGCCGCCGGTGCCAAGTTGACCCTGACTGTTGCTGCCCCAGCAATACGCGGCCCCATCTCCGCCGAGGAGGCAGGTATGCGCTGCACCCGGAACAATGGAGAACTGACGCGAGCCGCTACGCGCGGCCGACACTGGTGCCGGCGCCGGTGCCGCCGACTCGGGCGCGCCGACGCGCGTCGGCGGGACGATAGTCGACGGGACATCCGGGACCGTCGGACCTGTGCGAGGCAGCGGATCGATTGCGCCGGCCATCGTTGGTGGTAGCAAACGGAAGCTGATCGCGCCCGCGGTTGCCGCAAGAGCGTCATCGGAGGCAGTTGCAGGAACCACAGGCGCCGCGACGGTGTCGCGTTGCGTGTTGACGGCTACCGCTGGCCCTGCTGCTCCCGCTAATCCGGCGGTCCCGCCTGGCGTGCTCGCGTTACGTGCGCCAGATCTGACCGAGTGATCAGTGGTCGCCGGCGGAGCGGACACGAATGGTATGCTGGAGGTAACGCGTGAAACAAATCCGCCCGGCTGCTGCCGCGCGAACAGCAGCGTGGTACTAATCATCAGTCCGGCCGCGGCGACAACCGGCCAGATCCGCGCGATGGCGGGCCGCGATTGGCGCGGTGCCGGACGTGGGGCGCGGCGAATCATCACGGTGTCGCCGGACGTGATGTCAACGTGGTCCATGAAAGGGCGCCGCTCGACCGGGGTACTACCGAGCTGAAGGCGGAAATCCTCCGCGGTGGACCATCTTCTGTCGGGTGACTTCTCGATAAGACCGTCGATCGCCGCAAGCAGTCGGACGGGAACGTCCGGACGGAAGGTATCGATCGCCGGGAGCTCGTCGTGCTTCTTGCGGTAGATGATGTTGTACAGCGATTCCCCGCCCCACGGACGCTGGCCGGAAAGCATTTCCCAACCCACGATTCCGAGGCTGTACAGATCGCTGCGGCCATCTATCACGTCGCTGTCGATCAGCTCAGGGGCCATGTACGCAGGCGTGCCAATCACCACATCGGCGAGTGTCAGATTGCTCTCGGCGTGCATGGATCGGGCGATTCCAAAGTCGGAGAGGAGCGCGCGCCCAGTGGTCTCATCCACGAAGATGTTCTCAGGCTTCACGTCCCGGTGCACGATCCCGCGGGCATGGGCGTAGCCAAGTGCGTCGGCGATATCGTCCAGGATGCGCTCAACCTGCTGGAACGGCATGGGCCCGTCATCGCGAACAATTTCCTTAACCGTGCGTCCCGGCA